>DAOVYU010000119.1 GCA_030635465.1 Bacteroidales bacterium
CCTTTAGGGCGAATCAACAAATAAATTCCGTCAGGATACCCCGCTGCTCTGCGGTGGTGAGTTTCATTTTTCTAGTTTAAAAATTGAGTAAAAAATGAGTAATTGCCAGGCTCTATTTGGTTTGCCGCATTCATGAAACAGAAATTAGTTTTATTTCTTAAAACAAGGTTGTTTTAATCATTGGCCTTATCAGTCAGAAGTGGAACAAATCGAAATGATCCATGTTTTTCTTCTTTAATATTATTGTCATCCAATTTGGTGATTCGTTTCATTTCCTGCAGATCGGTACCAACTGGAATTACAAGATGCCCACCAGGTTTCAGTTGTTCTATCAATTCGCTCGGTACATAGGGAGCTCCAGCAGTAACAATAATTTTATCGAAAGGGGCAAAAGCGGGTAATCCTTTGTATCCGTCACCATAGCTTATCGCTTTGGGTTTGTAACCCATCGATGCCAAAAAGGATTTTGTTTTTATATACAGACTTTTCTGTCGTTCGATGGTATATAGACGGGCACCTAATTCCATTAAGATACAAGCCTGGTATCCTGATCCCGTGCCTACTTCCAGTACCTTATCCCCTTTTTTTATTTCGAGTAATTCAGTTTGAAAAGCGACTGTATAAGGTTGTGAAATAGTTTGTCCTGAACCAATGGGGAAAGGTTTGTCCTCATATGCAAACTCCAGGAAAGATGAATCCATAAAGAGGTGACGTGGTACCTTGTTAATAGCCTCTAGTACAGCACTATCAATAATTCCCTTTTTTTTGATCTGTTCTGCCAATTGTTGTCTTAATCCCTTATGTCTGTAAGTATCCTTCATTCAATCATTTCTTAAATTGCAAAAATGTATAATATCGATGGTTTATTCTAAAAGAATTACAATTAGTAATTAACTAAAAGTAGTTTATAAGTGATGTGATTTTTTCGTGGAGTTACAAAAACCACCAGTATATTTGCCAAAAAATATTTTGCCACATTATGAAAAATAGAAAGTTGAAAATAGGCGTTTTAGGAGCTGGGCATCTTGGAAAAATACATATTAAATGTATTCTGGAATCTAATGCATTTGAATTAATTGGATTTTATGACCCTGATCCTGAAATATCAAAGAAGGTTGAAAAAGAGTATAATATATCACGCTATCCGGATATATCCAGTCTTATTCAAAAGGTTGATATCATTGATATTGTAACACCTACTATTTCACATTTTGAGTGTGCCAATGCAGCCATAAAAGAATTTAAACATGTGTTTATTGAAAAGCCTGTTGTAAATACCCCTGATGAGGCTAAACAATTAATAGCCCTTGCCAATGAGGCTGAAATAAAAATACAGGTTGGTCATGTTGAAAGATTCAATCCGGCATTTACTGCTGCTAAACCATTCTTGAATCATCCTATGTTTATTGAAACACATCGCCTGGCTCAGTTTAATCCAAGAGGAACTGATGTGCCTGTAATCCTTGATTTGATGATCCATGACATTGATATTGTATTGAGTGTTGTTAAGTCGAATATTAAAAAAATTAATGCAAGTGGAGTACCTGTTGTAAGTGATACTCCTGATATTGCTAACGCTCGTTTGGAATTTGATAATGGATGTGTAGCTAATTTAACGGCTAGCCGTATTTCCTTGAAGAATATGCGAAAATCAAGGTTTTTTCAACAAGATGCATACATTTCTGTTGACTTTCTTGACAAAACATCTGAAATACTTCGAATGGAAGATGTTAAAGATCCCAAAAATGCTGATCCACTGGCTATGCTGATTGATCTTGGGAAAGGGAAAGGAACCAAGCAGATTATTTTTGAAAAACCAACCATTGAACCAGTTAATGCAATAAAGACTGAATTAGAAAGTTTTGCAAAGGCCATCAATGGTGATTACACACCTCTTGTTTCCATTGAGGATGGATATTCAGCACTGGATGTTGCATATAAAATTATGGATAAAATGGATTATGTTCTCCGTAATTAAATTACAGGGATAAAGAAATTTCCATAATTTCTTTCCGCAATTTTCATTATTTAGGATCGTTTATATAATTTCGCCACCTAAATTAATACAGAGTGGATTACGTAAAGTGGTTTTTAGGTTTCTTTTTGGGATTGGTTTTGCTTTTTTCAATATTTACATCCTGTGAAAAGTTTGAAGGTAACCAAACGATACCGGCATATATTCAGCTTGATAATTTTCAATTAGTTGCTAATCCCGCTATTGAGTTAGGTTCTCTAACCTCTAACTTTACAGATGTGTGGGTATATGCAGATGATCAATTAATAGGAGCTTTTGAATTACCTAGCTATCATATTCCTATTTTACTTGAAGGTAGTCATAAGCTAAGTTTGTACCCTGGTATTGAGTACAATGGAGTTTCAGGAACAAGAGGACCTTATTTGTTTATTGAGCCAGCAGAATATCCTGAATTCAATTTAATTGTTGATTCAATAATTAGTATATCTCCACCCCAGGTGAAATACTATTCTTCAACAGTATTAACCTGGGATGAGGATTTTGAAACCAGTTCAATTGATCTGGAACCCACTCCAGATAGTGATACTACTTTGCAGTTCTTTCACCATGATCCCATTCATCCATTGTACGGAAATGCATCCGGGGCAGGATATCTGACAGGTAATTATACTATTTTGGAAGTAATAAGTGAAGATCCGGATAGACCAGAGGGCTTTGAGTTGCCATCCAACTCAACCCCTGTATTTGTTGAAATAGATTACAATACAAATAATTCATTTATTGTTGGGTTATTCATTATTGAGGTAGGAATTCAGATTACCCAGCATCCTGTTGTTGTGATCAATCCTTCTGGTGGTGAATGGAAGAAAATATATGTAAATCTTACACCTACTGTAAATGAAAATTACAATGCTGATTATTTTAAAGTATTTATCAGAATGGATAAGTCAAGTGATGTGGAGAATGCAACACTTTTACTTGATAATATTAAATTAATTTACAAAGATGTTTATTGATGAATAAACCATTACAAGTTGCAAAATATATTTTAGCTGATCTTTTTTCTGCATCTCTTGCATGGATGCTCTTTTTTATGTACAGGAAATTTTCGATGAATCCGGATCTGTTTTCTAATCTGAGTGAGATTTTTTCTGATCGCAAATTTTATTTGGGTATTGTGGTTATTCCACTTTTTTGGTTGACATTGTATATCATAACAGGAACTTATCGGAAGATCTATCGCAAGTCCAGACTCAAGGAACTCGGACAAACCTTATCAATTACATTTTTTGGAGTTATTTTTATCTTTTTCTCTGTGTTATTAGATGATGTTATTGTCTCCTACAAGAGCTATTATCAGTCGTTTGCGATATTATTTTTACTTCATTTTACTATTACTTATTTCTTCAGATTACTTATTACTACAACCACGATCAGACGAATTCATCGACGGATTATCGGGTTTAACAGTATTATAGTTGGAAGTAATGAGAATGCCGTGAAGATTTTTAATGATATTGAAAATGAAGAATTATCAAGTGGGAATAAATTCATTGGATTTGTGAATGCCGTCGACTATGATACTTATCTGCTGACTGAATATATACCACATCTTGGTCAAATAGAGCAAATGAAACAATTGATAATTGATCATAAAATTGAAGAGGTTATTATTGCTGTTGAAAGGTCGGAACAAGAGAAAGTAGAAAATATCATTACTGAATTAGAAGACACTGATGTGGTGATTAAGATTACACCAAATCTACAGGATTTCTTAACTGGGGCAGTTAAAACAGAAGGAATATGGCATGCTCCACTTGTAAAGATATCACCCGATTTAATGCCTGCCTGGCAAATGAGTTTGAAAAGAGTAATGGATATTTTTATTTCGCTGATTGGAATACTTATTTTATTGCCGGTTTATATTTTTACTGCAATTGGGGTAAAACTATCTTCGAAAGGACCAATCATTTATAAGCAGGAACGTGTTGGTTTACATGGAAAACCTTTTTTAATGTTTAAATTCCGGTCGATGTATGGCAATGCTGAAGGTGATGGCAAACCAAAACTATCATCGGATAATGACAGCAGGATAACACCATTCGGTAAATTTCTTAGAAAAGTAAGGCTGGATGAAATCCCTCAATTCTTTTCAGTATTGAAAGGAGATATGTCACTTGTTGGTCCCCGACCTGAGCGAAAGTATTTCATTGATCTGATCATAATGCGGGCACCTCATTATAGGTTATTACACAAAGTTAAACCTGGAATTACTTCGTGGGGGCAGGTGAAATTTGGTTATGCTTCAAATGTAGATGAAATGATCGAACGATTGAAGTATGATATTCTCTATATTGAAAATATGTCGCTTTCTATGGACCTAAAAATCCTAATATATACCATTTTGATTGTAATTCAGGGGCGTGGGAAATAATATTCAGATAATTTTCGTTTCGCTAGCTTAACCCTATTTTTTAGTGGATATTATTATAATTTTGAAAAAATGATAAGGTATTATATTACAGTTGTATTATTACTGTTTGGTTTACTTTCGTTTGGCAAATCAAAAAAACCAAAAAAAGCTGAAGGATATATTATAACTTATAATCAGGATACAATTTATGGTTCTTTTAAACTAAAGATTGATAAAGATAAAAAACTGATTTATGCTAAAACACAAGAAAAGGTCAGCTTCTTTAACCAGGACGGAAAAAGAACCCTTTATAAACCCGGAGAGATAGAATCATTTTATTTTTTTTATGACTTTGAAACTTTAACTTTTAAAACGGTTCCATATTTTACAAATGGGCAATTATTTATGAAGGTGATTAGTGAAAAAGGGAATCTGCATTTATACAAATTCTATCCAGATAGTGACAAAAGACTATCTAGTGTTTATGAACTGGCAGAATATATATATTCTTCGGGATCTTTTGATGAAAAATTCTTTTTCTATATCATTAAACCTGACGGGGAAATACTCCTTATGGGCAAACATACACCCAAACGTAGAATATATTCCTTTTTTAATGACTATCCTGAACTGGCGGAAAAAATAGATACAAGGCAATATAAATATACTGATGTTTATAAAATGGTTAGAGAATATAATGCCTGGAAAGAAGAAATGGAAAATGCCAGCAGTTCGGATAATGATTAAATCAATGAGACTCAAATTTCAAAAACATAGTGAATTGTCCGAAGGACTCCTAAGGAGAAATTTTTTAGTCGAATTGATCCCGAGCTTTTGTGGAGGGATCACATGGGTTTTATTCCCCGCCCTAAGGGCAAATCAATAAATA
>DAOVYU010000002.1 GCA_030635465.1 Bacteroidales bacterium
AAAGATACTTTTATTCATTTGCTTTACCGAATGTCTTTTAGTTACATGTATCATTTCATGTCCAATAACCCCTGCCAATTCTGCTTCATCATTCACTAAGCTAAGAAGCCCCCTTGAAACATAAATATAGCCACCCGGAAGTGCAAACGCATTGGGTTCTGCCATATCCACTACTTTAAACTGAAAGTTCACTGGTGGATCACCAAGAACATCAACCAATCTTTGACCAATGGCATTTACATATGCTGTCAAGGCTGAATCGTGGTATATTCCAATCATTTGTTCAACCTGAACTGCTCCTTCAGCTCCAATTTTTTTATCATACGAAAAATCTTGTGCTAAACCTGTATAAGAAAACAGCAATATAAGAACCGGAATCAGACTATATTTTTTCATTTTTATGCTATAATTAATTTACATTAATTCATTACAAAATTAAACGCTTTTGGTTCACCAATGAATACCACTAAAATAAAATGTAGCAGAATTCTGCCATGAATTTCAGCAAATGCAGAATTATATTTGCATTATTAACTATAAACCAAATCACTAACCAAAAACAGGAGGTTACCATGAAAGCAACAAAAATTGTAATGATCGTCGCTCTTGTAGCATTTGCGACGTTGGTTTTTTCAAAACCAGATCCAGGTTCACTCACCGTCAAAATATGGCTGAGTGCAGCATTGCACAATCAAGCATTGGTTAAAGCCATGCATGTACAACTCGATCGTAGTTTGATTGCTGTTGAGCAACCAGGTCCTTATGTAGCAAAAGTAAAACTTGGGAAAATTACTTATGCTATATTTGGAAGATATGAGCAGTGGAAAGCATTTTTCTCATCAGAGTTAAATGAAGATCCAGTAACTAAAAAACCTGGAATGCGACTTGCATCAAGAGTAAAATGATGATTATTGAAATTTAAACCCACCAAATTGGTGGGTTTTTTTATTTTCGATCATATCATCTACAAAATAAATTCTAAATAAATTCTTCCTTATCTTTGTTGAAACATCATATCATTGACAGAGAAGAAAAAAAATAAAAATTCCGCACTGAAGGTAAACAAAGGTATTGAACAACCCTCCTCCTTTAACCCTGATGCAAGTAATCGATTTAAAAAAAGCCGACAGGAATTACTTGATGTTGAATCATATGTAAAAGGTATTTTAGACAAAAACCGGACTGTCCTCAGTAAGGCAATTACCCTGGTTGAAAGTTCCCTTCCCCATCATCAAAAAATTGCACAAGAAATTATTGAGCATTGCTTACCCTATTCTGGTGACTCTATAAGAATAGGTATTACCGGCGTACCAGGTGTTGGAAAGAGTACATTTATCGAATCACTTGGTAAGTCTTTGACAAATCAAGGAAAAAAATTAGCTGTTCTGGCCATTGACCCAAGTAGTGAAAGGACCAAGGGAAGTATTCTTGGTGACAAAACACGAATGGAAGAATTATCAGTAGATACGAATGCATATATCCGTCCTTCACCATCAGCAGGTTCATTGGGTGGTGTTGCAAGAAAAACCAAGGAGATCATTGTATTATGTGAAGCTGCAGGATTTGACACAATCTTTGTCGAAACAGTTGGTGTGGGACAATCTGAAACAGCTGTGCATTCGATGGTTGATTTCTTTCTATTGTTAATGCTTGCCGGAGCCGGAGATGAATTGCAGGGTATTAAACGTGGGATTATGGAAATGGCTGATGCCATTGTCATCAATAAAGCTGATGGTGATAATCTTCAGAAAGCAAAAATGGCTAAACGTGAATATACAAATGCATTACATTTGTTTCCACCGGCTGATTCAGGTTGGACACCTATGGTTGAAACCTGCTCAGCAAAAGATAAATCTGGAATAAATAAAATTTGGGAACTCATCGACCAATATCAAACATTGACTAAGAACTCGGGCTATTTTATCCAACGACGAAAAGAGCAGGAATTAAAAATAATGTATGAAACTATCAAAGCAAACTTCTCTGAAAGTTTTGATAACAATCCACATATTAAATTGATGCTTCCTGCTATTGAAAATGAAGTTCTAACTGGTAAGATCAGTGCTTACAAAGCTGCCCAAAAATTACTTGACAGTTACTTTAAGGATCTCAGGTAAATTAACACTACTCCGTTAAAGAAGATTTGGGCGGAAACAAAATCGAAACAAGAATACTTAAAGTTAAAATCCCCAATACTACATATAAAGAGTGAACAGTGGTAAAACCAATTTCGCTTAGTGGTTCATGAATTAACATTTTAAGTCCAATAAATATCAACAGTAAGGATAATCCAATCTTTAAATAGTAAAACTTATTCAATACATTAACCAATAAAAAGAACAAGGCTCTCAATCCTAAGATCGCAAAAATATTTGAAAAGAAAATGATATAAGGGTCTTTTGAAACGGCAAATATTGCCGGAATTGAATCAACGGCAAATATCACATCCGAAAATTCAATAACCAATAAAACTATAAAAAGTGGTGTAATAAACCACTTCCCATCCATTTTTACAAAAAACTTCTCCCCTACATAACCTTTATAGACATTCAAATATTTGGAAGCAAACCGGACAATCCAATGTTTTTCTGCGTCAATCTTATCTTCGCTATGTCTTCCAAAAAACAATCTCGCTCCAGTAATGACTAAAAAACCACCAAATATGTATAGTAACCATTCAAACCTGGCGACAAGCGCGGCACCAGTAAAAATAAAGATAAATCGCATAATTACAGCACCAATGATACCCCAGATTAAAACTCTTTTATACAACCTTTCCTCCACACCAAATGCATAAAAAATCAGGATAATCACAAAAATATTGTCAACCGAAAGTGATTTTTCAATGATATAACCAGTCAGGTATTCTAATGCAAGATTTTTTTCATACAGGATTATTGCATCTTCATAAGCTAATCCATCAATCCTTATAGGATGTTTATATTTTGCAATGCGCTCCTGAAGTTCTCCCAAATTATCAATTCCATGAATCCAATCACCCCAATGAACAATGAAAAAATAAAAAGCCAGTGAAAATCCAATCCAGACTGCTGACCAGATCAAAGCTTCCATAAAACCAACTTTGTGGTTGTTTTTCGTGAAAACACCCAGATCGAGCAACAATACTCCTAAAATAAAAATTAGAAAAACAGTAAAGAATGATATTTCATATATATTGAGGACCATAAAATCTTCATGTTCATATAATCTCCAAAATTAATTAAAGTTGCGAGAAGCGAATCAATAATAAATTTTAAAATCAATCGAAGACTAGCCTTTAAATTAAAAAATTTACTAAGTTTGACACCCTTTTGAAATATGGTGTAATAAAGATAAACAGGAGCATATGAACAATTACACGGAAATGAACCCAAACCCGCTGGTTCAATATTTAAATAAGCCTGCTGAAAACTTCAAAAAAGCAGATTTAATAAGATATATTGAAGACCATGATATTTCCATGATTAATTTCAGATATTGTGGATGGGATGGACGATTAAAGATCTTAAACTTTGTGATCAACAATAAACAACATCTTGATGAATTACTCACCTATGGTGAACGTGTAGATGGATCCAGTCTTTTCCCTTTTATTGAAGCAGGTTCAAGTGACTTGTATGTCATCCCCAGGTATAAAACTGCTTTTGTAAACCCTTTTTCAGAAGTTCCAACAATTGATGTTTTATGTTCTTACTATACGAAAGATGGTGAACCACTTCAAGGCTCCCCTCAATATATCCTAAAAAAAGCCCATGATGTTTTAAAGGAAAGGACAGGTTATACCATGCAAGCCATGGGTGAATTGGAATATTATATCATCAGCGATAAAGAAGAGCTTTATCCAGCTACTGACCAGAAAGGATATCATGAAGGAGAACCGTTTTCAAAATGGGGAGGATTTAGGAGAGAAGCGATGCTGGCAATTGCTGAAGCCGGTGGATTAATAAAATATGGACATTCAGAAGTTGGAAACTTTACAGTTGGTGAACTTGAATATGAACAAAACGAAATTGAATTTTTACCTGATGATATTGAAAGTGCAGCTGACCAATTGCTGATTGCAAAGTGGATTTTAAGAACACTCGCTTATAAATATGGGGTAACCATTACTTTTGCGCCTAAAATTACAGTTGGCAAAGCAGGAAGCGGAATGCATGTGCATACCAAATTAGTTAAGGATGGAAAAAATATGATGGTTAAAAATGGGAAATTAGCCGATACGGCAAAAAAGATGATTGCCGGTTTCCTCGATCTTGCCCCCTCCATTACTGCTTTTGGCAATCTTAACCCTACATCCTTTTTCAGACTGGTGCCTCACCAGGAAGCTCCCACAAATATCTGCTGGGGTGACCGGAACAGGTCGGTATTGGTAAGGGTCCCCTTAGGTTGGACTGGCAATATAAATATGGCCAAAGATGCCAATCCTCTTGAACAGGAGGTAGAAAATGGAGCACCTGACAAACAAACTGTGGAATACAGGGCTTCGGATGGTTCAGCTGATATTTATACATTGTTTGCATGTCTTGCTGTAGCAGCACGCCATGGACTGGAAATGAACAATGCATTAAAGTATGCTGAAGATACTTATGTGGATGTAGATATTTTTAAGGATAGTAATAAAGCCAAAGATCTACATCATTTGCCTGCTTCTTGTGCTGAATCGGCTGATTTTTTGGAAAAACAAAAAAACACCTTATTACAATATAATGTCTTTACAAAAGGCATTTTAAATGGTGTAATTGAATATCACCGTCAGTTCAAGGATAAAAACCTGAGAAAGGAATTGGAGAATAAACCAGAAGAGGTAATGAAGTTAGTTGAACAATATTTTCATTGTGGTTGATTCTTATTACGCTTATGGTGCAAGACTTCCCGGTTAATAAACTAAAACCTGAAATAAGTCCAATACATGGCAAAAAAGCAAACGAAAATATCAATACCAAAAGAAATAATCATAAGTAAAATTTATGAAGTGAGAGGAATAAAAGTAATGCTCTCACATGATTTAGCAGAATTATATCAAGTAGAGACAAGACGATTGAATGAACAGGTAAAAAGAAACCTTGGTCGTTTTCCTGAGCGTTATATGTTCCAATTGACAATAGACGAGTATCAATCTTTAAGATCGCAAAATGCGATCTTAAAGAGAGGCCGGCACTCAAAATATGCACCTTACGCATTTACGGAACATGGAGTTTTAATGTTGTCGAGTGTTTTGAAGAGTGAAAGAGCAGAGAAAGTAAACTTGCTTATCATTGATACTTTTGTAGAATTAAATCAAATGCTCCTTACACATAAGGACTTGCTGTTAAAAATGGAAGAATTAGAAAAGAAAGTAAGTAACCAGGATGAAAAAGTGATGATGATTTTTAATTATTTGAAGCAGTTTATCAAAGAACAGGAAACACCGAGAAAAAGAATCGGGTTTAAAACCAAAGGGGGGAAATAAATAAATCCTCCCGGCAACCAGAAGAAGTAATGAAGTTAGTAGAACAATACTTTCATTGTGGGTAATCCCTCTTTTAAAATTAAAGAGATTTACAAAAAACTACTTTCATTAATTAGTCCGAGTTCTGCAAGCTTTTCAGCTGTTGGAATTCCTTCTTTTGTCCAGCCACGTATCTGGTAATATTCATCCAGCAATTCATCAAACTTAATTTTATGCCCTTTTGATAAACCTGAAGAAAATGGTTGATTCAATACCCTGTCTGGTAATGTATCATCTTGCCGGGATTTCCCTTCGCGTAAATTAAATAATTTTTCAATAGTCCAGATCCGTTCTCCGGTCTTTAGCAATACATTTCCATCCATTTCTATTCCCATCACAGAACCTACCAGTTTTGCATATAATTCAGGATTTAATGCAAAAGATGTGAATAAGCATGCCACCATAGAATCGATTGTAGTAGTTAGATCCTGGTATAATTTGGCCAAACCGGCTTTTCCTTTACTTTCAAAACGATTGATGGCAAATGGTGTTGAAATAGCTTCAGTACTAACCAGGTATGATCTTAAGTGACAACCTCCCCTATTGTTAGTTGAGAGTGTTAAACTCATCCCATGAAATCCCCTGGGATCATAGGCTGGCAATTCCAATCCTTTTACATGCATTGCCAATTCAGGGTGTCCATATTTTTCGGCTAAACGAGCACTTCCTAAACTCAGTTCCTTTCCAAATCCTTCATTCTTTCCAATCAATGCACTCAAAATAACGATGGCATCAGCATCTCCAAACTTTAAATCCCTTCCGATATCCTTTTTAATCTGGTTCATAACTGGTTCAGGGAAATAACCTTTTTCTGACATCTCCATTGCACAGGCAACCGTATTTCCAGCCGAAATGGTGTCAATTCCATATTCATTACAATTGTAATTGGCGTGAATGATCTTTTCCAGATCATTTACTCCACAAGAAGCTCCAAACGACCAGATAGTTTCAAACTCAGGTCCTTTTCCTTCTCGTTCAGGAGTTGCAGTAACCCGGGCACAGGCAATGGGACAATGAGCACAAGGTTGCCGTTTTACAAAATAAAGCTCCTTGAATGTCTCACCAGAAATTGATTCTGCATCATTAAAAACACCTTCCTGAAAATTGTATGAAGGGAATGAACCATCATGATTGATGGCTTTCACCAGTGCTGGCGTCCCATATTCTTTTAACACATCTTTTGTTAAAGGAGCTTCTCCTACGAAAGTCCGCCATTGTTTAATAGCACGATCAACAACATCCTTATCACTAATCGGTGTTTTATTATTACCACTAACCACAACCGCCTTTAAGTTTTTAGAACCCATTACTGCTCCCAAACCACCCCGACCTGCTGCATGGTTCTTTTCATTCATAATGGCAGCAATCATTTGTTTATGTTCTCCGGATGGTCCTATGCAAGCAATTCCCGCTTTTGGATCTGTTTCTTTCATCAGGATATCCGTTGTTTCATGTGCATCTTTACCCCAAAGATTGGCAGCATCCTTGATTTCTACCTTACCATCCACAATAGCCAGGTAACAAGGTTTGATGGAGACACCTTCAATAATCAAAACATCGTATCCGGTTGATTTCAGATCAATACCAAAGTGGCCACCTGAAGAGCAACCACCAACTGTTCCGGTAAGTGGTGACTTCGCAACAATGGCATATCTACTGGTAGTAGGCGCATTAATTCCAGTAAGTGGTCCTGTAGCAAAAATCAGTTTATTTTCAGGACCTAAAGCATCAGCTTTTCCAGGTACTTCATCAAACAGAATTTTAGAACCCAATCCTCGGCCTCCAATATAATCCAACAATATTTTTTCTGGTATATCTTCTGTCCTGCATGTATGATCATCCAGGTTTACCCTGAGTAATTTTCCAAAATATCCACCTTTAATTGTTTCCATTTATTAAAACTCTTTGTGTTTACGATATTCTTTAAATTTACAAGTCTGACACCGACGATTACTCGCTTCTCGGATTTCAACCCTGAGTTTTCCAGTATGATGAAATGGGCAAATGGTACAAGGAATGACACCTGCATCAATCCAATCATTTGTATTATGTAATAACCATCCCATGGAAGTAATTATTTGTAGAGGCTTACTAGTACCAAGCCTGAATAGCTCTGGGGTTTGCAATGATTCATGAGGTGCTCCAGCATACATCAATCGCATGCTGGTCATTGCATCAGAAATACCTCCCGCTGCTTTAACTCCTTTGGATGCACCTACGACCTCACGCATAATCTGTATATGTTCAGGCATTGCACCATAAGCATCCATTCCAGTTGAGTTTTTGATAAAATGTGCTTTGGATTCTGCAACCACCTCAGAAACCTTATACAATTCTGCTTCAGTCAATTCAGCAGATCTGACAATTACTTTAATGTGTTCGCCATCTGCAGCTTCACATATTGCATTGATTTCTTCAAGGGTATATTTTGGATCCTTTTTAAAACGTCCCACATTAATTACCATATCCAGGTCAATTTTACCCTTTCCCTCTCCCCTGTTTTCTCTGCTCTTTTTCACGGTATGACTGGTTAACGCAGCTTTCATTTCTATATCCATTTTACCCAGAGGAAAATCTAGAACATAGCATTCCTTTACCGAACTTCTTTTTAGTAATCCTGGCAAAATATCAACCTCTACTGGATTTACACAAATTGATGCACAGCCAAAATTTTTCGCCCAACCAACCATTTTATTTATTTTGGGTGATTGCGTATCCGCATTTAAATCAGTTACGTCGAGGAATGAAGCTAGCTTATCCGGGGTAAAACTTTTTACCAACTTATTCATTTTCTCTTTTGAGAATTCAACCAAGGGGGTTTGAGTTGGAATTTCCTTATCCTGTTTCATAAATTAATGCAATGTTTTTGCTATTCGGAATACTTTTCTTTTTTGAGAATATAAAGATAAAGTTAAAATTCGTTATTTAGGTTGCCACATGTACAATTCGAACTAAAATTATCTTATTCGAAACATTTATAACAATTATTTGTTAAATTTTGTAAGGAATTGATGTTTCAAGCATCTAACTCCAATAATAAACAATCAAACATAAATATTATCAATATGCAAAAATTGTTATTTACTTTAATTAGCTCGTTTATTGTATTTTCAATAAATGCCCAAACTTTGTTGGATACAGCAATAAACTTTACAGTAAAAGACACCTATGGTAATACCTTACAGCTTTATGATATTTTGGATGAAGGGAAAATCGTTGTGATAGATTTTTTCTCTACCACATGAGGTACTTGCCAGGCGTATGCGCCAGATTTGCAGGCGGCTTACGAAGAGTTTGGATGTAACGATGGAAATGTATTTTTCATGGGCATCGATAAAGGAAATACAAATGAAGATGTTGTATACTTTGACGAAACATATGGAATAGAATATCCAGGTGTGAGCGGGCAAGATGGTGGAGGAAATGAAGTTCATTTATTGTATGAGGTTCAAGCCACCCCCTCGGTTGTAGTTATACAGCCAGATAGGCTGATTACAGTAAAACAGATATGGCCTCCTAATTTCAACAACGTAGTGGATAGTGTTTCAACTTCTGGAGGAATTCAACAAAACTGCATGATCACAAGTGTGCAGGAAAGCCAAACTGAGGAAATGCTAACAATTGGACCTAATCCGGTGAAGGATTATGCATATTTGCATCTCAACCTTTTGGAAGAAAAAGAAATAGAATTATATATTTATAACCTTACCGGGAAAAAAATAATGGAGTTCAAACCAACCAATTATACCATTGGAAAATATTATATAAAAGCTGATTTTTCAAATGAACCAGAGGGTTTTTATTTTGTTCAGGCAGTTGAAAAAGGTAAAGTAGTTTCTACTAAAAAATTGATCTTAACAAGATAAAATTATTGATATGGTCATTCGAATATTTTATATTCTTGGATTATTTATATTTATAAATACTTATACTATTTCGCAAACACCACTATCAGTTGCTGAGAATTTTAATATTAAAACCCCTGCAGGTGAAACTATTAATCTTTATAATATACTGAATGGAGGACAGCACGTGGTGATCGATTTTTTTAATATTACTTGTGGTCCCTGTCAAGTTTTCGCACCTCACATTCAAACGAGTTCTGAACATTTTGGGAATAATGAGGCAGATGTATTTTTTATGGGGATCAGCTATAGTGGTGATAATAACTTGATTATTCAATGGGATTCAACATATGGAATTACGTACCCCACAATCAGCGGTTCCGATGGAGGTGGTGTTAATGTTCATATTGATTATGGAATATTATCTGTTCCCACTATTGTTTTGATCGCACCCAATAAAAATATTATTGGTCAATTGTTTCTCCCGGATTATACTCCTTCAACTAATGTGATCGATAGCATGTTAATGGACCATGGACTATTTCCAGTATTTACAGGAGAATACGAGAATTATTTACCTCATAATTCTAATGTTTCTGTTTATCCAAATCCAATAAGAGAAAGGGCCACCCTGAAATTGGATGTAACACAAGATAGTCACTTGAAAATCGAGTTGATCAATATGCTTGGTCGCAAGGTTTATCAAAAAGCAGAAACAGCACTTCAAGAAGGTATGTATTCAATGGAGCTTTCATTTGAAAATATTACCAAAGGAATTTATATATTAAATATCAAAGACAATAAGAAGGTAATCTACAATCAAAAAGTAATTATTGAATAGTTATTTTAAGTTATATATCTTAAATAATCCATCATTAACGTAATCTCGAATTCATCAATTCCAAATTCAAGCAAATACTTTTTATCCTCGTTAAAACTGGCCATAAAAGCTTTTAAATTATTGTCTTCCCGGTTGAGGGACAATTTATAATTTTTGATTGCAGTTTTTTGATTCCCCAGACACCATTCTACATGCCCAAGGTTCATAAAATCATATTTATTGGCTTCATTTTTCATTAAACGATCATAGTACTCTTTTGCTTTTTCAAACTTTCCTGTTACAAACAATATCCAAGCTATTGGTCGCAATACTTTTATATTGTCATCTTCCTGGAATTCAACTTTATAATAATACTCCAATGCCTTTTCTTGTTGGCCCAAATCAAGGTATGAATTACCAATATAGGTTAAGACATAAATATTCTTAGGTTCTAGCTTCTCGGCTTCCAAATAATACGACAATGATTCTTCATAGTTTTTTAAGTACCTGTTACAAAGTCCCAATTTTTTTAGATTCCAGGCTCTGTTTGCATCGAATAATTCTGCTTTTTTATAATTATTTAAAGCTTCAGGATAATTTTTCAGTTTTTGATAACAGTATCCTACTTTTTCGAAAATTTCTAAAGAATTATCACCTTGCTTATTCAACATTATGTAAACTTCAAGCGCCTGATCAAAATAATTTTTCTCAAATAAAAATTCACCAATATTTCTTAAAATATTTTCATCTTTTATGAGAAGTTTAAAAAACTCACAATTATAGAAATCAAGTTTCAGGTTGAATATGTCTGTAAATTCAAATTTTAATGGATGTAATTTGTAAAACCGGTATAAGTCCTGGATGTATTGGGAATAAATACTTTTTATACTAGTTGATTTATTCAATATGTCATCTTCATTTTGCAATTCCTTGATCCCTTCCAGTTCAGCATAAAACATTTCAAGCATCATGCTTTTTTGCAACTCTGGCATCAACTGAATATTTAGACAAAATGAATATTTATCTGAATTACACATAAAAAAAGAATTAGCCAATCCATCTAAGAATAGATCGGAATCAAAATTCTCCTGTTCATTATTCAAAATTTCATTTATCTCAAAATTATCTTTATGAAAAGGACGAAACCAATTTGTTACCTCATTAAAAAACTCGAAATGTTTAAGTCTTGAAAATGCACTCATAAATACATCTGCTCCTTCCATTTGTAGCTTGGATATTTCCTGAAGCTTATCAAGTAAATCAGGAGCATCTTCAAACACCCTCTCCCAGTCTGGATTTTTATCTTCTGTAAAATCATCAGAAAACATATTTTCCAAATCAAGTTTATCTTTTAAAACTGGCTGAAACTTGACCATTTCTGGCAATATTTCATCTTCCAACTTTTTGGTAATTTTTTCAGTTTCCTTTGATTTTAAAAGTTGAATGGTTACAAGTTCAATTTGTTGTTGGATATCTTCATTGGCACCCAATGATTCAATTTTATCACGTAATTCAGGATAGAAAGGGATCCGTCGGTTATAAATATACAAATTGAGGAACAGGCCAACCAGTGCACGTTGCCTTACCTGATTTTCTTCGTTAAAAGAATAATCAATTAAGAGTTCAATCTTTTTTACGTCAAAACACCTGATAGAACTTAATGTTAATGCACTAATAATAATCGCTTGTTCATACCATGAAAAATTTTTTGCTTCCCATATTGAATTCACCAATTTAATATCAGTATCTTTAAATTTATCAGTTAACCATATTAAATTAAAGATCTTAACAAGTACTTCCTGATGTTTTTGATATTCTTCTTTTTTATCAGTTAATGTTTCAAGACTCCCTTTTAGTACCTCCGAAAGCTCCTTATCAAATGCCAGGTCCTCAATACTGTTAATTGCTGCTTCTTTTATCTGTTTTGATTCAATCTCTATTTTCTTTTTTAACTGATAAATATATTGATCACTTACATCAAGATATGCCGATTGTAAAGATAAATCTGCCAGTTCAATTACCGATACCAATAAATGGGTATAGATTTTTTCTCTTTCAGGATCATTAACACCCTCAACACTGTATTTTAACAAATTTTCATAGGTCTCATCAAATGATTCGTATTGAGAAATAAAGTCTCCTTTACGTGATTGAATAACCAGATCCTTTAAACCATCTAAGGCATCTTTCAACTTTTTATCGTATACAAAGTTGATAACGCGATGATAATTCCTCTCTAAACTTTTTCTATCCATTGTTATTGAGAAATAAAATTTTATTAAAGCAGTTTATTGATATTTAATAGTTTCAAATGTAATTACCTAATCAATTACAAGTAAATCCCCACTCACAGTTGCTGAGTATATATTGGGTGCCTGAAAATAAATTGTTAAATAATCCGAGGCAGTTTGCACAATATTTATACTAACATCAACATCATTAACTTCTGCATTATTTTTAAGATTAATGAAATCGCCTATACCTGTATATTCATCTATTCAGGATTCAAATGTACACTCTGTACAATTTTTCCAACCATCAGCATTTTCTTTGTTACTATTTCAAGCCAAAAAAATAAAACTTTATGTACTTTTGTACTAACTGACAAGGATCCCACTATAACTTAACTATTGTCAAAGATAACAATAATTATGGCATAGTTATTTCTTGCTATATTGAAAAAATATGATGAAATCAGTCAAATTAATTAGTTTTTTACTTTTTACACTATTTATTTTTTCATGTACTGAAGAGTCAGATATCTTCAATCCGGTGGATGATCGTGATGCGTTTTTAGGAACATGGAATGTAGATGAAACCTGTAACCGAATACCATATCAGGTCACCATTGTCAAAGATCCAACAAACAGCAGCCAGGTTATTATTACAAATTTCTGGTTGATTGGTCCAGATGAAAAAGCTCCTTATGCAATTGTTGCAGGTAATAGCATTGTAATACCCCAACAAAATATTTACAATAATGAAAAAACCATTGTTAAGGGATCTGGAATACTGAACAAAAATATAATTGAATGGGAATACACCGTGAATGATGGAGCAGATTTGTATACATGTATTGCTACTTATGAGAAAATTTAACTATTCTTTTTCAATTTCGCCCTGCATTTTACTCAGCTTTGTGATTGCTTCTGCATAAATTCCATCCATTACTTTTAAATCATGTGCATAATAATTGAAACTTGCATCAAATCTTTCGCGCGTAATGTTATATTTTTCCATAATGGAGTTATGAAGATAATATTTGGTAGAATCTAGATCTTTAGAATTCTTTTTTTGTTTTTTTACCATTATCGCATCATATATCAATAAGTCTACAACAATATCAACCATCTGATCCTGAGAAATCAAATTCTCTGGAGGTATAACAACCGTTTCAATTTTTTGGGTGCATCCGAAAAATAACAGAAGAGATAATATATATAAAACTAATCTCATTCAGCAGGAGCATAGCGTGCATTATACTCTATATTAAGCCCTTCCAACACTGGCTGAGTAATATCAAAAGTGTCTTTAGCCAGAATTAAATTCCCAGCAGTATTATAACTCAATATATAATCGTAATTGTACTTATTATTTAATCTGGCAACAAAATTTCTCACACTATCTAACAAAATCAAATTCATATTATATTCTTTTTGAGCCAATTCCGAAGTGTATTGTTCCTGTAATTCCATCAATTCCTGCTGTTTAACCATGAGCTGGTCATAAATTACCTGTGCACTTTGTTCTGATATAGATTGCGATTGAACCTGTTCCTGAAAATATTGAGCATCCTGTTCATACGCCTTCTGTTTTGCTGCAAAATCAACATCTTTTTGCTGACGATCCCTATTGAGCTGTGTTGCCAGTTTATCAACCAGCAAATATTTTTCCAATATCAAATCTGAATTGATAAAAACAATTGAACTGGTTCCAGTTGACGGTACCGGTAAAGCCAATACATTTGGCTGTTCTGCTGGTTCATCTTTGTCAGAGAATTCCAATACAAATAAAATTACCAATCCAATAATGGCTATCACACTTAATATTAAACTAATGATAACCGGATTTTTTGTGTTACTGTTTTCTTGTGTCATGATCAACTTGTTAATAATAAAAGACCTAACAATTTCTTGCTGGTCTTTAATTTCATGCAAAACTAATTTATTTTTCGTTACAAATCATTCAAGTAATTAGCTTGATTTCAAAATTTTTCTATCCAAATGAAACTCCCCGCCGCAGAGCAGCGGGGTATCCTGACGGAATTTATTTGTTGATTCGCCCTAAAGG
>DAOVYU010000100.1 GCA_030635465.1 Bacteroidales bacterium
GGCCTGAGACAAAAGATCCGTTCTTTCTTCCTTATAACGAGACATATCTGTTCTTTTGCGTGCCTGGGCTTGTCGAACATTAGCCTGTTGGCCTGGCAAGTGTCCTTTCAACAGAAAAGAGTCAATCTCTTTATTGGACCTTTGTACCATACTTTTAAACAGTTCAAATGACTCGAACTTATATATAAGTAAAGGATCCTTTTGTTCATAGGTAGCTGTTTGAACAGATTGTTTTAAATCATCCAATTCACGTAAATGCTCCTTCCATGCATTATCAATATGGCTTAGTGTAACACCTTTTTCGATTGCCAGAATTACCTCCTGACCTTCATTTTCAACTGCCTTTTTTAAATTAGCTACCACCTGCATCTCTTTCATTCCATCTGTAATTGGAATAGCAATATTTTCATATTGAGAATCCCCTTCATATACATCCTTTATTACAGGCAACGCATTTTCACGTATCCGGTCATTTTTCTTCCTGTATGATACATATACCTTTTCGAAAATATTTTCAGTGATTTCATCTTTACCTAAAGCCATGAAATCTTTTTCATCATAAGGAGAATCAATTGCGAAAACCTTCAACAATTCCATTTTAAATCCTTCATAATCACGCGCATCTTGAAAATCAATCACTGTTTGCTCGATTGCATCGTACATCATATTTGAAATATCAATTGATAGTCGCTCGCCAAATAAAGCGTGTTTACGTTTTTTATAGATCACTTCCCGCTGGGCATTCATCACATCATCATATTCCAGCAAGCGTTTACGAATACCAAAATTATTTTCTTCAACTTTTCTCTGTGCCCGTTCGATGGATTTTGTGATCATGGAATGCTGAATCACTTCTCCATCTTTAATTCCCATCCTGTCCATTATTTTGGCAATCCGTTCAGATCCAAACATACGCATTAGATCATCTTCCAATGCAACGAAAAACTGTGAACTTCCTGGGTCACCCTGCCTTCCAGCACGACCACGTAACTGTCTATCAACCCTTCTGGAATCATGCCTTTCAGTACCAATAATTGCTAGTCCTCCTGCATCCTTTACTCCAGATCCCAACTTAATATCTGTTCCCCTACCTGCCATATTGGTGGCAATGGTAACTACGCCTGGTTGCCCAGCTTCTTTTACAATACTTGCCTCTCTTTGATGCAATTTAGCATTTAGCACATTGTGTTTGATATTTCGTCTGGTAAGCAACTTACTCAATAATTCAGAAGTTTCGACTGAAGTAGTTCCAACTAAAACAGGTCTTTTTAGCTTAACTAATTCATCAATTTCATCTATGACTGCATTGAATTTCTCCCTCTTTGTCTTAAATACAAGATCTTCCCTATCATCGCGAACAATTGATCTATTAGTTGGAATTACAACACAGTCCAATTTATAAATATCCCAGAATTCTCCAGCTTCAGTTTCGGCTGTACCAGTCATGCCTGCAAGCTTTTTATACATTCTGAAATAATTCTGAAGAGTAATGGTAGCATAGGTTTGAGTAGCAGCTTCAACTTTTACATTTTCTTTGGCTTCAATGGCCTGATGTAATCCATCAGAATATCGCCGGCCCTCCATAATTCGACCAGTTTGTTCATCAACAATTTTTATTTTGTTCTCCATAATAACATATTCCACATCCTTTTCAAACATGGTATACGCTTTCATGAGTTGATTTACGGTATGGACTTTTTCCGATTTCAAAGAAAAATCACGCAATATATCACTCTTCTTTTCAAGTTTTTTCTTTTCAGATAAATCAGATTTTTCTAATTCTGCGATCTCAGCACCAACATCAGGCAAAACATAAAATTCAGCATCACCGGCTGACTCATTTATTAAATTTATCCCTTTATCAGTTAAATCAACGGAATTGGATTTTTCTTCAATAACAAAATATAATTCATCAGTGATAATGTGCATATTTTTAGCTTGCTCCTGCAAATAAAAATTCTCAGTTCTTTGCATTAATGCTCGCATTCCCTCTTCACTCAAGAATTTGATCAATGCTTTATTTTTTGGTAAGCCTTTAAATGCCTTTAGTACAAGATCGCCTCCTTTTTTTTCATAATCTTTATCTGATTTTTCTGATAATACCTTTTTTGCTTCTGCAAGCAATTTGGTCACCAGTGTTTTTTGAACATTGTAGAGTTTTTGAACATTGGGTTTAAACTGATCAAACTCCTGTGTGTCTCCTTTTGGTGTTGGGCCAGAAATAATCAAAGGGGTACGCGCATCATCTATCAAAACGGAGTCAACCTCATCAACGATGGAATAATTATGTGGCCGCTGTACCAGTTCATCAGGAAAAGCTGTCATATTATCCCTCAGATAGTCAAATCCAAATTCATTATTTGTACCATAGGTTATATCTGCCAAATAGGCATTGCGACGATCTTGTGAATTGGGTTGGTGTTTATCAATGCAATCAACTTTCAGCCCATGGAATTGGTACATCATCCCCATCCATTCCGAGTCACGTTTGGCCAGGTAATCATTTACTGTGACTATATGGACACCTTTTCCGGGAAGTGCGTTCAAATAAACCGGTAAGGTAGCAACAAGAGTTTTACCTTCACCCGTAGCCATTTCAGCAATTTTACCCTCATGAAGTACAACTCCTCCAATTAGCTGTACATCATAATGGACCATATCCCAGGTAATCAGGTTTCCACCTGCCATCCATTCGTTATTGAATTGAGCTTTATTACCAGCAATAGAGATAAAATCATTTTTCGCGGCTAACTCCCTGTCATAAACGGATGCTGTTACTTCAATAATTTTATTTTCCTTAAAACGTTTTGCGGTTTCCCTGATTACTGCAAATGCCTCTGGAAGAATATTAAGTAACAATTCCTGTGTGTCGTCATATGTTTTCTTTTCCAGTTCATCTATCCTTTTCCACAACTTCTCTTTCTCCTCAACTTCCATTTCTGGATTTTGTTCAAGATTAGCTTTTATATCTTCAATCTCCTTCTCTTCTCCAGCAATATTATCGGCTATTTTGTTTTTAAACTCTACTGTTTTCCCACGCAATTCATCATTGCTAAGTACAGCAATACTATCAATTGCTGCAAGTATTTTATTCTGAATCGGTAGGAGTGCTTTTATATCCCTGTTTGATTTTGTCCCAAGAAATTTCTCAAGAAATCTTGCCATATTTTATTAATTTATTCTAATAATATCAACCACAACCTCTATCAATAATCGTTCCGACTGGTATTTCTGTCATGAATATGCCAGTTTTCTAGAAACGACAAAATTAGTTTAAAACATCGAAATATGAATTTTATTTCATAGCTACATCAACATAAAATAAATGCCACAAATTCTTAGAATATCAATAATAATAAATGTGAAACTTGAAACGTGGAAAATTTACATGATTTATAGTGAAAATCACTGATCAATTATAGTCTTTTCGCTCAATGTCTTTAACGATTGTTCTATTATTTCTGAAGGTTTATAGGCAGGATACTGTAATATCCTTCCTGTTTCATCAATCAATACAAATAAGGGAAATGTTTTTACATTATATGATTTGATCAAATCGTATTGGGTCCCATTATATAAAAATAACCAATCATAGCCTTTGTCTTCTACAAATTGATGTAAAATTTTTGGGTTCTTGTCCAATGATATGCTAATAAATTTTATTTTCTTTCCATATTTATAATTTAAACTATCCAATAATTTGTATTCTCCCAAACACGCGTATGACCAGGTAGCCAGAAAACTTAAATAAACCGGCTTTCCTTGAAAATCGGATAAGGAAATTAAACTATCATTTAAATCGGGTAATGTAAATTGGGGAGCCAATGTACCACTTTCAAGCTTGCTAATTTCCTTTATTACACTTCTGGCTATTTCTTTGTGTTCTTCAAAAGCAGTAGTATTGATAAGTTGATTCAAAATTGAGAGAATATTTCGTTTCGAAAACTTTGGATTATTATAAAGTTCTAACAAACTTTTTATTAGCACAAGCTCCCTAATCACTTCATTTTTCAATAAGGTGTCTTTACCCAGGGTATCCAATAGAGCAGCATAATTATTCTGATAGTTGATGGTTGAAACCAGATCATTTCGTGTTACAGATTTTGACTGGGAAGACAAGTACTGATCAAAAAACTGATTAAAAAACTGCATATATTCAATATTATAATATTGCACTTGCTTATTCTTTATATATGAATCAAACAAGTATGGTTTTTTAAATGAAGCTGCCGCAAGTTCAATTGATGCAATTTTATAATCTACATAATGATGGAAATAATCATTGACTGAATGATTGTAATTTCTGTCAACTTTTTGTTTAAAGTTTTTAATTAATGTCTTATCCCGCCTTCTATATATTGCATCAAAATTTTCCAGGATGAATTCATTGAATGCTAAATTAAATTCAGAAATCAGATAATTTAAATCAGAATTATTCAAAGAATCTATATTATAAATTAGGTCACTTTTTTCATAAAATGCTTTATAAGGACTAATTTCCTTGATTGTATCACCAATAATCTTATAATCAGAATCAGCTTCAATAAATATTCCTGAAGCATAATAATCCAGGTCAAGAATACAATAAGTCGTTTCCGAAATATCAATTTCAAAGGAAAAAAAGCCACTTGAATCAATCGTAGTTCGATCAAGAATAATTTCAGAATAAGTTACCAAATCAGCATAGGTTAATAATCGTAACTCATGGTTTTCTGCTCCCGGTATAAATCCACTAATTGTAGATTTTTCAGCAGTGACTCCCAAAACACTTATTATTAAAACCAGAAATATCAATAATATTTTATGCATAATGCTTATTTGCAGTAGAAAACGGTTTCACATGTTTTTTATTGAATGATGAGTTCGTAGTATATAAAATTATGCAGATAAGTCTATTCCTTCCGGGACAAATTGATTGGCATCACCTCCATGTTTCAATATGTCGCGGACAATACTTGAATTTAACGATGTGTGTTCAGGAGCAGTTAGAATAAAAACTGTTTCAATATCCGAAAAGAGTTTCTTATTGATTTGCCCGATGCTTCTTTCAAACTCAAAATCAGCGGAAGTGCGTAAGCCCCTCAGTATGTATTTTGCTTTTATCTTCTTACACAAATCAACAGTAAGTCCTTCGTATTTAATCACTTCTACTGTAGAATAATCCTTAAACACCTGATTTATCCATTCCATTCTTTTTTCGATGGGGAAAAAATCTTTTTTATCCGCATTTATTCCAATTGCAATGTATAGTTTATCAAAAAGTGGTAAAGCTCTTTTTATAACCGACTCATGACCTTTGGTTATGGGATCAAATGACCCTGGAAAAACAGCAATCTTATCCATATTTTTAGAATTAACTACCTCGTATCAATACTAAGAAGGTATAAACAGTTATATTTTATTATTTCGCAGTTCCGTTAAAGATCCCATTGGGACAATCTGCAAACACCATAATCATTAAGATCCTCACACTATGCTTGGGATCAGTTAAGCTAATAAATTTTATTCTTCAAAATTATAGTTTCACTGATTTATAACAAAAGTAAATAAAATTATTCATGAAAAATTATGAC
>DAOVYU010000251.1 GCA_030635465.1 Bacteroidales bacterium
ACATTTATTCCGAAGCTTTCTTTCATTATACATTCGAGTCATATCAGTTCTGAAGGAAAACATTTTAGGTAGGTAATAAAAATTAAAATCTTTGATTATTTGTAATGCTTTTGTATTGGCAATAAATCCAATTTTTTCAAATGGTTTTACATTTTTAGGATTGGAATTAAAATTATAACCCAACCCTCCCATGTAATTTTGCAGCACGTCTGATTCAATATCAACATTTCTGTGATAAATTTTGGAATAGCTATATGACAAATCAAAATTTTCAATATCGTAAATCCTGGATTTTGTTTGTGCGCCAACTTTATCTTTACGTACATTCATTAAATTGAAGTTCTTTCGTTGAGTGTAGTCTATGGTCAGACTTTTAATTGAGTCTTGCTGCGCTTGCAAATCATATGATTCAATTACTTCATCGAGTAAAAGGTCTGGGTCAAGTGGATTGAACTCAGGAATAATTCTAACTTCTCCATAATCAAAGTGGAAAGGGACACGGACACCTGCTTTTTGCGGAAAAAATTTACCTAATTCAAGATTGGTAGCAACATCAAATTGTGTAGTTGCGTTAAGCTCAATGTCCGTAATTTTTGTATCAATACTTGCAAACCATGGAGAGCTGTAAAGTCCTGAAAATGCTAAATTTCCAAGGTCGGCAAGATTCATGGATATTCTTCCCGTTGTGGCCCATCCACCTTGTTTGTTAAAATCAGTGAGCCTCAATTCATTTACCCAGATTTCAGCACACTTTTTATCCCCGTCATCTTCAGTATTAGCAGAAGTCTTTTTTGGATTTCGAACGCCGATCATAATGGCTTCGACATCACTGAGTGATGGAGATCCAAACACAGTTACTTTATTATTTCCATCATAGGCAACATAGGGTTGAAAAAGCTGAATATCTGACCCTGGTTCCCGCATGGCAGTGTTACGCTGTAATTTAAAATTGGCTAATCTTTCAAGGTCTATAGCAAATTCATTGCTTTCCGGCCAAATTTGTGAAGCCGAAACGGCTCCTGAATCTGTTATTGTTAGCGGAATTTCATACTCATAATAGTTTTGTGTAAAGTCCGATCCTAATCTCATAAAGACTGTTATATCTTCATTCTTTAGCACTTCGTACGGGCCTCCACTCTTTTCAGCATGTACATACATTTTTAGATATTTAAACTGTCTGAAATCAAAATCAGCTGTTTTATAGGCTCCTGCTGCATCACCATCAGCAAGATTACACACATTAATTACCATTGATTGCTCGTTCTGCAGGGTAAGATCAGATACGCCAACGTTCATTTCCCTTTCGATTCCCGGAGGTTCTACATAAGGTATTGGTTCTCGTTCCCTGTTTTCATCTGTATTTACCGCAGATAGATCAAATACTTTTTCATTAATTACGCTTTGAGGAAGGTAAACATTGGGTTCTAATAAATCTTCACTGGCTGGATATCTTCTCCATTCTCCTCGCACCAAATCAAGCGTTGCAAAACGTAATACGATGGGTTCATCGAATTCTTTCATAAACATCCGCATAAACCGGATAGATTTAAAATCAGTGATATTTCCAACAATTTTATTTGGATCACGCACCGGTATTTTAAACTGATACCATTTTACAACAGCACTTTCGCCATTTGCTAGTTTAACAGGAGGGTCAGTGGTTGATAAAATATCTGTGATATAGTTTTGACCCACTTTCATTTTTTCAGGTTTCAGATCTATCTTATACTGAAAATACCTTTCTCCTTCACTAAGTGTATTATCATCGTTTAAATCTTCAGCATTTGGCTGCCTTGAATTACCACTGTATACACCACCACCACCTTCTGCTTCTGGAGAGTTCCCATCAGGACCATTATAATCTTTGTATTTTATCAAGATGCTTGCATATGCAGGATCTGTATCAATTATATCGCCCCTGTAGTTTCTGTAATTATCTCCTGATGGATCATCCAAAGCTATATTATAGACTGCTGAATTTATTCCATATAACGTTCTTAAAGTATCGAGGTATGGATAAGCACTGTCAAATTCAGATTGATTGGTAAAATAAGTACGCTCAACAACATCCTGCAGCCCATCATATCCAACATCCTGAAATGAACGAGAACCGGCTTCGTTAGAGAATGATTGAACAAGGTCAAGTTTATTCGGTACACGACCCCAGACTGTATTGATCACCTCAGATTCAAGGTATTCATCCGAAGTAGGCAATCCATGCTCATAGCCTTTTCGTGAGTCTTTTAATATATCTTCTGATACATCTCCCAAATTGAAATAAAGCTCACCTCCATTTTTGAGAGTATTTGGTGTACCATCTGCAAATGGATCCAGCATCCAAAATTCTATATATTCTATATTGGCTGCTTCAAAGTCTGGTGTTTCAATTTTACGCATTATTCCACCCCACCTTGATTCTGGGTCAGCAAGTGTTCCATCCTCATTTACACCAGCAGAAATATTAGTAGGCATTGCATCGTAGTTATAAGGTCCTTTTTCGTCAGGATAAAACGCCACGTTGAATACTCCAATGTTTGTGGGTGTCCCATTTGGTACATCTTTGCCTGGAAAAACTTCTCCTTCCTGTACCTGTCTCACAAAATGGTTCGAAAGTTCATCATTGGTAACATTTTCTGGTTTTATATTACTGGTACGGTCATAAAATACACTGGGATCTATTATATACCATGCGATTTTAGCCCTGTTAAAACCATATAAAATACTGTTCTGTACACCATAAAAATTTGCTTCGGGAAACAGATCATCCTGGAATTGAGGTGTGCTACCCAAATACCATGTATTGTAACTCCTTAAATCGATTGTTGATTTGGTTCCTTCAAAATCATCAATATAGGAAACACCACTTGAACCAATGGCTTTTGAATGTCCAGGAATGAAATGGGCAAACTCTCCATCAATAGCAACGTTTGACACTGCGGATGTACTGATAAAAGGTAATTTATCGACTAATTTGGTTATAAACCTTGATTCAGTTTGATAACTATAATCAAGGCCCCAAATAGTATTTGAAATTGGATCATCGCCATAATTTACTTTTTGGGTTAATGGTCGTTCATGTAAATTTAAGATAGTACCTCCGATATGAAAATCGCGACTGAAATCATAATCAATATGAGCTCCCATGAGTCGTTTGGTTTGTATACTGAAAAGGGTATTACTTTCCATGGAAATATTAATGGGAGTTCCTGAATTAAGAATACCCTCATTGATGATCCTTACCCTACCTAAGGTATAGTCAACTGTATAGTCAACATTTTCTGTTAAGGGAACACCACCTGCAGTAACATTTACTGAACCCTGAGGTACATTTAAGGCGTTTAACGAAATCTCTGATCCAGACTGAGATTTATAGTAACCTGATATCAGAAATTTATTTTTATCGGCATATTGTTCCGCCCCTGTTTTGGTTAAAGTATAGAGTGAATCATAGCAATATTTGTCAGCCAGTTCCTCAGCACCTTCGGCAATAAATTTTTCTCTTAAATAACTTCCAAAAGGTTCTGTAACAGTAAAAAATACCCGACCATTGTTTGAATTAATGGTACCACCCTGGGTAGCGGCATTATCCAAAAAATCAAATACTCCATCTCCATTTGGGAGTGGATTTTGTTGTGCATCAAGATTGTCAAGATTAAAAACATTGATCAAAGGATCTCCACTAAAGGGACCTTCTTCAAAATAACCGGTAGGAACACCTGATTCATCACCTGAGTACAAAATATTGAGCGTAAAGTCTGCACGATTTACCTAGTAAGCACTTAGAGAATATACATTTTTCATCATCAGGTTCCATAATGGACTCTTGATATCGACATAGGTGCTCTTTATTAATTTCACCCTTAAACAATTCTGGCCC
>DAOVYU010000018.1 GCA_030635465.1 Bacteroidales bacterium
GCCCTCCAGGAACAGGAAAAACACTATTAGCAAAAGCAGTAGCCGGAGAAGCTCAGGTTCCTTTCTTTGCTATTTCAGGTTCTGATTTCGTTGAAATGTTTGTTGGTGTAGGAGCCTCCAGAGTACGTGACCTCTTTAAACAAGCAAAAGAAAAAGCACCATGTATTATTTTTATTGATGAAATTGATGCAATTGGAAGAGCCAGGGGGAAAAACCCTATCACAGGTGCAAACGATGAACGGGAAAATACCTTGAATCAATTGTTGACCGAAATGGATGGATTCCAAAGCAATACTGGTGTAATTATCCTTGCCGCTACCAACAGAGCTGACATTCTTGACCTTGCCCTATTAAGAGCTGGCCGATTCGATCGACAAATACATGTAGAGTTGCCAGATCTTGAAGAAAGAAAAGCCATCTTTAATGTACATACAAAACCACTCAAGCTTAATAATACTGTTGATTTGGATTTCTTATCAAAACAAACTCCTGGATTCTCAGGTGCTGATATTGCCAATGTATGTAACGAATCAGCTTTGATTGCTGCACGTCAAGACAAAAAAGAAATTGAGAAACAAGATTTTCTGGATGCAGTTGATCGGATTATCGGTGGCCTCGAAAAGAAAAATAAAATTATTTCTGCCACCGAAAAGAAAGTCATTGCCTATCATGAAGCAGGTCATGCTGCAATCAGCTGGCTTACTGAACATGCTCATCCACTGGTAAAAGTAACCATCGTTCCCAGGGGCAAAGCACTTGGAGCAGCTTGGTACTTACCCGAAGAAAGACAGATTACTACTTTCGATCAAATGTTTGATGAACTAACATCAGCTTTGGGAGGCAGAGCATCTGAAAAAGTTAATTTTGGAAAGATCTCAACTGGTGCTCTAAATGATTTGGAAAAAGTAACCAAGCAAGCGTTCAATATGGTTGTTTACTTTGGATTGAATGAAAAAGTAGGGAACATCTCTTATTATGATTCAACCGGACAACAAGAATATTCTTTCCAAAAACCTTATTCAGAAAAAACGGCTCAAATCATAGATGAGGAAGTAAGTATTCTGGTTGAAAAAGCTTATAAGAGAGCCGTAGAAATTATTACAGCAAATAAAGAGAACGTAGAAAAATTAGCTCAAAAATTATTAGAAAAAGAAGTAATTTTTAGGGAAGACCTCGAAGCTATCTTTGGAAAGCGCGATTATGATGAACAAAAAAGGTTAATGGAAGAGAAGGCTGAAGAAGAAATGCAGAAGTTAAGGGCTAATCATAAAAAAGCAAAAAAAGATCAAAAAGCATTAAAGGATAAGGAATCAAAAGATAAAAAAGCAGTTGATTCTGATAAAAAACCTGAAGAAACTGTATCTTTGGAAGATCAACCTGTAAAAAAATAAACAGACATTAGTCGATGGAAGAAACAACTTCAAGGGAAAAAATTCTTAAGAAGATTCGCAATGCGCTGATCAGCAAGGCCGAAAATCCATATCCATCACTTGACACTGAATCGTCTATATACAATCCAATTGAAGATTCATTGGATATTACTTTTGCACAGGAATTTACAAAAGCTGCCGGCCAGTTTATTTATTGTGAAAACAATGATGAGTTGAAGGAAAATCTTATTTCACTGATTTCTGAAAACAACTGGGAAAATATCTATTGTCTGGATAAAAACATTAAAAAAACCTTAAATGATTCAGAAATTCATTTCAGCAGTGATGAATCGGATTTCTCCAGTATGGAAGTGGGCATTACTAATTGCGAATTTTTAATAGCCCGTCTGGGAAGTATTATGGTTTCCTCAAAGCAAACATCAGGTAGACGAATGAATGTATTTCCACCATCACATATAATATTTGCCGACACTTCCCAGATAGTTCCTGATATAAAACATGCACTACAAGCCATCAAAGAAAAATATAAGAACAATTTACCTTCTTTGATTTCAGTAATTACCGGACCCAGTCGAACTGCAGATATCGAAAAAACTTTAGTAATGGGAGCTCATGGACCAAAAAATTTATTTGTATTTTTACTAGATAAACAATAATACTTACTTGTATGGAAGAAAATATGAGAGAAGTTTTTTCGGCTGATAAAATGTATAAGATCAAGATTATACAGGATTTATTAGAAGGGAATAACATTGAAAGTTATTTAATAAACCAAAAAGGTTCTGCATTCCTTCTAGGTGATATCCATCTTTATGTTGATGAAAAAGATGAACCCAAAGCACTTGAGATTATTGGAAGCCATGAAATGTAGGGGTCGTAATTCATCATTTACCATTTTGAAATCATATGAATAAAGATTGGATTAAAATATATTCAACCGGGGCTAATTATAAAGCCGAACTTTTAAAAGGATTATTAGTCGAAAACAATATCGAAGCTGTAATCATCAATAAAAAAGATTCATCATATGGGTTTGGAGAACTCGAACTGTATGTCAAAGCTGATGATGTTGTAAAAGCCAAACATTTAATAACTTCATCAAACCAAATGTGAAAACGTTCCTCACCAGATTTTTATCAGGATTTATATATGTGATAATTGTTATAGGATCCCTATTTTTAAGTCCCATTGCATTTGGTGCTGTAATGTTTGTATTTGTAATTATCGGTCTACTTGAGATTTATGATATTTTGAAAATATCAGGTCAGGAACCTCAAAGAAATACATTCTTAATCATCGGCCAGCTAATTTATCTTCTAAATATTTTAATTATCTGGGACTACTTTCCAACTAAATTTCTTGTAATTAATTTAGGCCTAATATTATTCCCGTTTATTGTTGAATTATTTAGAAAAGTAAAAAATCCAGTTCAAAATCTTGGATTGTATTTAATTGGGACATTTTATGTGGTTATGCCAATTTTTGTATTAAATGTCCTTTTTTATCCTGACCTGGATTTGAAATTATACACCAATAGTTTGTTAATAGGATTCTTTATTTTAATTTGGGTAAATGACTCCTTTGCCTACATCATTGGAATGCTTATTGGCAAACATAAATTTTTTGAACGCATATCCCCAAAGAAAACCTGGGAAGGTACAATTGGTGGAGCTGTTTTTACTATCGTTGGTGCATTTGTATTTTCTCTTTTCTTTACTAATTTTACAAGTTTAGAATGGATGGGTCTAGGATTAGTAATTGTTATTTTTGGTACTTTTGGCGACCTGATTGAATCCATGATCAAAAGAACATATGGCATTAAAGATTCAGGTAAAATCATGCCCGGTCATGGTGGAATTTTAGATCGACTTGACAGTATCTTAATTGCTGCACCTTTTGTTTTGCTATATGTTGTGTTAATTTTGAATTGATATGAAAATCAAACTTCACAAAGAAGGATATCCTGTAATCATATTAGTATTTCTGCTATTGGCAGCCATTGTTGTTACGATTAATGTTCTGTTCCCGACACAAACCTTTATACATGTTTTTTTATATCTGGCGGGATTTGTTTTTTATTTTTTTGTTGTTCGTTTTTTCAGAGATCCTATTAGGGAGTTAGTTCCTGACAATACTAAGATAATTTCTGGAGCCGATGGTAAGGTTGTGGTGATAGAGGAAGTTTTTGAGAAAGAATATTTTAATGAAATGCGGAAACAGGTATCTGTATTCATGTCTCCAACCAATGTACATGTAAACTGGTTTCCAGTTGGTGGAAATATCAAATATTTCCGTCACAATCATGGGTTTTACTTTATCGCTTCTAAACCGAAATCATCTGATGAAAATGAACGGACCACTACTTTAATTGAAACCCCTGAACACAAAGAAATTTTATTCAGGCAAATTGCAGGAACTGTTGCCCGACGGATCGTTTGCTACTCAAAAGAGAACAAAACAGTAGAGCAGGGAGAGGAAATGGGTATCATTAAATTTGGATCCCGTTTCGATCTTTTTCTCCCTTTAGATGCCGAAATAAAAGTTGAAATCGGCCAAAAAGTTACCGGCTGTGAAACATTAATTGCAACCCTATAATTTTAAACATCATACATTTTCGCAGGTTATTAATAATTAACTCATATATGTTAATTATTAACTGTTTTACTTGTATTTAGAAATTCAAATTTGTTTATTTTTGTGTAATTATATGTCAACGACACAAAACTTCCTGCATGGACGAACATCTTCTTGAACTTCTAAAAAAAATAAGGTACTCTGCTAAAAAGAAACAATTAGTTGATTTTTCTTTTGTAGAAATTGAAGAAAAAACCGGTATCAAAAAAGAAGAACTTAAAAAACTAGTAAAGGGCAAAGAAGAACTGGTAGAAAAGCTATTGGAAATTGAGCGTCAAAAATTTGAGGAAATATTTCAAGTACACGATTTTGAAGGTGTTAATGCAATTGACATTTTACTTACTGTTAGTAAAGAACTTGCCAAAAACTTTCTTCTTATAAGCCCGGCCATCACAATACATTTAAAGGAAAAATATCCTAAAATTTATCAGGCTCATTTTGATAAAAGACTTGAATTTATTTTTGGCAAAATCCAGATAAACTTAACAAAAGGAATAAATGGAGGAATGTACCGCGAGGATTTAAGTATTGAATTACTTGCCCGATTATACATTAGTCGTTTGATTGACATCCATAACCCTGATCTTTTCCCCCCTGAAAAATTTTCATTTGAAATGCTTTTCGCCGTAATGTTTGAAGATCTTGTTCGCAGTATTGCCAAGCCTGAAGGTATTGCTTATTTCGAAGAGAAAATAAAATCTGTTAAATTCGAAGTAGATAAAGCTTAATAATTATCCCCTTTTAAACTAATTAACAAATCTTAACAATAAATTTAGGAAACGAAATACTTTTCTTTTGTTTCCTTCGTTTCTTTTGTTTACATTTGCAACCCCATTTTAACGCAAAACTATAGAAAATTGAATAGGAGATAATTATGTCGGATAATGATACAAAATATCGATCCATTATAAAAAGTGCTTTTAAGATATTTACCGAAAATGGTATTAGGAATATATCCATGGACGATCTGTGTCGAAATATGGGTATATCAAAAAAGACCTTATATAAATATGTTGAAAACAAAGCTGATCTACTTAATAAGGTAGGTGATTATATTCATGACCAAATAAAGAGCAAAATAGAAGAATTACGGGATACTGACTTGAATGCCATTGATTTTTTATTGGAAATGAGTAAAGTACAAGGGAAAATGTTTGGAAGCATTAGCCCTATAGTCAGTTTTGAGATGCGGAAATATTATTCCCAGATATTTGAAAAAAATGAAATAAAAAGGAAAGAATTAATCATTGACATTACTCGGGATAACCTTAAAAGAGGAATTAAAGAGGGATTGTACCGTCAGGATTTGGATATGGAGATTATAGCACATTTATACTATAAAAAGATTGAGGATTTTCATAATCTGGACATAGAGCAACTTCAATTTTGCACTTTCGATAAAATTTTTGAGGTCATGTTTGAGAACCATATCCGCGGAATCGCAAACGCGAAAGGAATTGAATATTTTGAAAAACAAAAAGAAAAGTTGAACTTCAATTTATAAAAATCTATGATTACGAAAATATTAATATCTGGAATAATCTTGTTGTTAATGACTGGTAACTCATATGCACAAGAGGTTAGATCTTTTACATTGAAGGAGGCACAACAATATGCCATCGAGAATAATTATGATGTAATAAATGCTGGTACCGATGTTGAAATTGCAAGAAAAATGGTAAAAGAAAATCTGGCTATCGGGTTACCACAAGTAAATGCAAGTGCAGGCTATTCAAATTATTTTGAACTTCCAACTTCACTAATCCCTGCAGAATTCATGGGTGGAAACCCTGGTGAGTTTGCTGAATTACAATTTGGAACGCAGCATAATGCTACCTGGAATGCCAGCATAAGCCAATTATTATTCAGTGGAAAATACATAGTAGCACTTATGGCTACAAAAGCGTATGTTCACCTAAATGAAACAACCTATCAAAAAAGCGAAATTGAAATAAAAGATATCATCGCCAGATCCTATTATCCGGTTATTATTTTGAAGGAAAACAAAAAAGTATTTGACAGTACATTGATCAGTTTGAGTAAGATGCTTTATGAAACAGAAGAGTATTATAAAGCTGGATTTCTTGAGGATACAGATGTAGATCAGTTAAAGTTGTTGATTGCAGATATGCAGACTACCATTACAAATATCGATAATCAGCTTGAGATTGCATATAATATGCTCAAGTATCAGCTAGGAATGAAAGCTAATGATGAAATTGAGATTACTGATAATCTTGAAAATTTACTGGCTGAAGTTGATAAAGAAATTCTATTGAATTCCACATTCGATTTTAATAATCATATCGATTATAAAATGCTAAAAGGTCAGGAAAAGATGGCTTTTCTTCAAATGAAACTTGACCAATCTGAGTATTATCCTACACTAAGCGGTTTTTATCAATTTCAGCAGGATGCCATGAGAAATGAATTCAATTTCTTTAACAATGAAAAATGGTTTACAAATCAGATGTTAGGGATCCAACTGGAAGTCCCCATTTTTAGCAGTGGAAGCAGAAGATATAAAGTCCAGCAATCGAAGCTTGAATTGGAAAAATTAAAGGTGATGGATGACCAACTACAGCAAGGTTTATCTCTTAAAGTAAGTACTGTTAAGTCGGAATTTAACAATGCTTACCTTATTTATTTAAATAGAAAGGTGGCTGTTAGCAATGCCGAAAAAATTTATCAAAAAACTGAGGTTAAATATCGTGAAGGAATTGCTAATAGTCTTGATCTTTCACAAACTTATAACCAGTATTTAACGAACCAAATTGAATACCTGGGGTCCATACTTGACTTGTTAAACAAAAAATCGGAACTGGAAAAAGAACTAACCAATGCGAATTATTAAATAGATAGGTTTAAATGAAAAAGAAATTTATCATATTGATATTGGGTTTTCTTGCGATAATTGTATTAATACAATGCTCCTCACAATTGGATGATCCCAATAAAATTGAATTAAAAACCAGAATGGATACTGTAAGCTATATCATTGGATTGGATTATGGCATTGGAATTAAAGATGAAAAAATTGATGCCAACGATCTTATGGTATATAAAGGACTAGTTGATGGCTTGAATGGTAAAAGTATTTTATCTGATTCTATTAAGAATAAGATAGTAGATGAATTTAATGAAGAACTAAAAGGCAAATTAGAAGAAGAGGGCAAGAAGTTTCTTGAAAAAAATAAAGCTGATGGCAAAGAATTCCTCATGGAAAATAAATATGTTGAGGGAGTTATTGAATTGCCAAGTGGATTACAATACAAAATTCTAAAACAAGGAAGCGGACCAAAACCGCTAGCTAATGATAGTATTACTGTACACTACAGGGCTATGTTTATCGATAGGACTGTATTTGATATGTCATATGATCGTGGACCAGCAGGTTTCCGTGTGAATGAAGTAATAAAGGGTTTATCAGAAGGAATTCAGTTGATGAATACCGGGGCCATTTATGAATTGTATATCCCATATGAACTGGCATATGGTGAACAAACTTTTGCTAATGTGATCCCTGCCGGATCTGCATTGATATATTCATTTGAATTAATTGAAATTGTAAAAGAATAAATTAAACATATTGATAATGAAAAAAATACTATTTGTTATTATTGTTGGTATCATTACCTCTTGCAGCAGTAAAGTTGACAATCCTGGAACTAAAGAGGAAATCTTAAACCAAATTTCTGAATATAAAAAACAGGTAATTGAACTCAATAAAAAAATAAATGGGCTTGAGAAAGATTTGCAAAGCTATTTGGATGAATCAAATCAAGGTATTCCTGTTTCCATCAAGGAACTTGCTTTCGAGGAATTCAATCACTATATCGAAGTAAATGGAGTGGTTGAAGCAATTAATGCTGCATACATTAGTCCTGAGATCAATGGTCAGGTGAAAGAAATTTATGTAAAGGAGGGCCAATATGTTGAAAAAGGGCAGTTATTGATCAGAATTAATAGCAGTGTTACCGAAAGTACTATAAAGGAGGTTGAAACTTCTCTTGAACTTGCTGTAGTCGTTTTTGAGAAACAAAAACAATTGTGGGAAAAGAACATTGGTTCTGAACTGGATTATCTGCAGGCAAAAAATAATAAAGAGTCGCTGGAAAGCAGGCTTGAAACATTACAGGTCCAGATTGATATGTCTATGATTAAAGCCCCGATAGATGGAATTGTAGATGAAGTATTGGTAAAAGATGGAGAACTTGCTATCCCCGGGATGCAAATTATCCAATTGGTAAACCTAAGTAATTTGTATGTAAATGCCGATGTATCAGAAGCATATATCACCAAAGTGAAAAAGGATGAAATGGTTGTACTTGAGTTTCCTTCATATCCAGATATTGTAATGGAAGTTCCGGTTCACCGCATTGGGAATGTAGTTAAATCAGCTAACAGGACATTTAAAGTACAACTGAAAATAAAAAATAAAAACGGCCAGATTAAACCCAATGTACTGGCTCGAATAAAAATCAATGATTATAATACGGAAAATGCATTGCTTGTGTCATCCCTAATTGTTAAGCAAGACTTGACGGGATCATATGTATTTGTTGCAAATGTCGATAATACAGCAAAAAAAGTTTATATCGAAACGGGTATGTCCTATATGGATTTAACCATGGTAACTTCAGGATTATCTGTTGGCGACAGGGTAATTGTAAATGGATACAGCCAGGTTTCGGGAGGGAGTAAATTGGAAATAGTTGATTAAATACAATGAATGAAATTTTCACCCTTGAAATTCAATAAACCACAAATTTTGATAAACAACTATTAATGGAAAAACAATTCAATAGTGAAGATAATGTAAGTCGTGAATTTAAACTTACCACATTTGCATTAAAGAATAAAAATACCATATTTCTGCTACTTTTATTAATAGTGGTTTTTGGATTTTATAGTTACCGGTCTCTTCCAAAAGAGCTGTTTCCTGACATTTACATACCCACTGTCATGGTTCAAACAATGTATTACGGTAATCCACCTATCGATATTGAGAATCTAATCACCAGGCCAATTGAAAAAGAGTTGGAATCGATCCGAGGCGTTAAAGAAATCACATCCAACTCATTACCAGATGCATCAGTTATTTTTGTTGAGTTTAATACTGGGGTAGAAATTAACCAGGCCTTACAGGAAGTAAGGGATGCCGTGGATAAAGCAAAAAGCGAGTTGCCAAACGACTTACTCAATGACCCAATGATTTCCGATATCGATTTCTCAGAATTTCCCATCATAAATATTAACCTGTCAGGTGAGTACAGTGTTAATGAATTAAAATATTATGCCGAATATCTGGAGGATGAAATAGAAAGCGTATATGAAATATCTAAAGTTGAAATTTCCGGACTAAATGAAAGGGAAGTACAGATAAATGTTGACCCTCTTAAACTGGAGTCATTTGAATTGAGTTTTGATGATATTGAAAATGCCATTGCTGCTGAAAATATTTCCATGTCAGGAGGTGATATCAGGGTAAATGGTTCACGGAGAACATTGCGGGTTATTGGAGAGTTTAAGAATGTGAAGGAAATGGAAAACATTGTGGTTAAAAATGAAAACCAGGACATTGTTTACCTGAAAGATATAGCTGATGTAATTTATGGATTTGCTGATCCTGAAAGCTATGCACGTCTTGATAAGCAAAATGTAGTTACCCTTCAGGTAGTGAAAAAAGGTGGTGAAAACCTGCTGATGGCCACCAAAAAAATATTTGAAATTTTGGATCATGCCAAAGAAGTAGAAGCTTTACCAGCAAACCTCAATATTACCATTACCAACGATCAGTCTGATATGATCAAAAATCAATTGAGCAACCTTGAAAACAGCATTATCATGGGTGTGATATTTGTTTTATTGGTACTTTACTTTTTCCTTGGAATTCGTAACGCATTGTTTGTTGGACTTGCCATTCCTACTTCCATGTTTATGTCGTTTATGATACTGGGTCTCATGGATTACCGAATCAATATGATTGTATTGTTTTCGATGATTCTTGCCCTTGGAATGCTGGTGGATAATGCCATTGTAGTGACGGAAGGAATGCTGATCCGCATCCAGGCCGGGAAAGATGCGATCAAATCGGCCATTGAAGTTGTGGAGCAATCGATGATGCCCCTTTTAGGTGCGACAA
>DAOVYU010000376.1 GCA_030635465.1 Bacteroidales bacterium
CCTCCTGATACCAGCAGCAATAGCTCCTTCAGAAACAATCTTAAATAATCCGATTTGTCCGGTAGCAGAAACATGTGTACCTCCACACAATTCTACTGAATATTTTTTATCAAACGTAATTACCCTTACCTGGTCACCATATTTTTCACCAAACAAAGCAACTGCTCCCATTTCCAAGGCTTTATCCATAGGAACATTTTTTCTTTCATCAATCTTTATATTTTCCCTGATTTTATTATTCACTATTTTTTCAATCTGACGGATCTCTTCATCTGTTAATTTTGAATAATGCGAAAAGTCGAATCGTAAATGATTTTCATCCACCAGGGAACCTTTTTGTTCCACATGATCACCTAGCACCCTTCGCAAGGCAGCATGCATCAAATGTGTCGCGCTGTGATTATTAACTGTATATAGCCTCTTTTTTTTATCAACTAGAGCCAGTAATGATTGATTGAGGTCAGAAGGAAGCTTATTTACAAAATGAATGATCAAAGCATTTTCTTTCTGTGTATCAGTTACGGCAATCTTTTCATCACCCAAAATAAAAAATCCTTTATCGCCAACCTGTCCACCAGATTCTGCATAAAATGGAGTTTTATTGAGAACCACCTGATAAAATTCTTTTTTCTTTTCTTTTATCTTACGGTATCGCATAATTTGTGATTCCGTTTCTAATTGGTCATAACCAACAAAACCAGTAGGTTCATTTCCTTGTTTTAAGATTACCCAATCCTCAGTATCTTTTTGAGCCGCCTGCCGTGATCTGTTTTTCTGTTCTTCCAGGCCTTTTTGAAATCCGGCCATATCTACTTTCCACCCTTGTTCTTTGGCCATTAATTGTGTCAGATCAACCGGAAAACCATAAGTATCAAATAATTCAAATGCAAAAGAACCATCTATTTCTTTCTTACTTTTGTTTGATTCAGTGTATTGTTCGAATTTTTTAATTCCTAATGAGAGGGTTCTTAGAAAAGCAATTTCTTCTTCAGTAATTACTTTTTTGATCAAATCCTTTTGTAATTTGATTTCAGAAAACACATCTCCCATATTATGTACTAAAGCCGGAACCAACTCATTGATAAAAGGTTCTTGCATCCCTAAAAAGGTATATCCATATCTGACTGCCCTTCTTAAAATCCTACGGATCACATAACCAGCTTTCATATTTGATGGCAACTGACCATCTGCAATGGAAAATACCACAGCGCGTAAATGATCAGCAATAACCCGCATGGCAATATCACAATCCTGTTTAGTACCATATTTATGCTTGGTGATCTTTGCAATTTCCTGAATGATATTTTGAAAAATATCAGTATCATAATTAGATTTCACTCCTTGAAGAATCATTGATAACCTTTCAAAACCCATTCCGGTATCAACGTGTTTCGATGGCAGAGATTCAAGACTACCATCAGCTTTTCGGTTAAACTCTATAAACACCAGGTTCCAGATTTCAATAACTTCAGGATGGTCAGTATTCACCAGGCTTTTGCCATCAACTTTTCTTTTTTCCTCCTCATCGCGAATATCAACGTGTATTTCAGAACATGGTCCGGACGGCCCTGTTTCTCCCATTTCCCAGAAGTTATCCTTTTTTGATCCATAAAGAATCCGATCTTCCGGAATAATTTTTTTCCAACAATTATAAGCCTCAGAATCGTCTGCGGTTCCATCCTCATTATCACCACCAAATACAGTTACATACAACTTATCCTTATCAACCTTGTACACTTCGGTTAATACTTCCCAAGCCCATTCGATGGCTTCTTTCTTGAAATAATCTCCAAAGGACCAGTTTCCCAACATCTCAAACATTGTATGGTGATATGTATCGTGCCCAACCTCCTCAAGATCATTATGTTTCCCTGAAACACGTAAACACTTTTGCGTATTAGCTACGCGTAACGAAGCAGGTGATGAATTACCCAGGAAAATATTTTTAAACTGATTCATTCCAGCATTGGTAAACATGAGGGTAGGGTCATCTTTTATAACCATAGGAGCGGAAGGAACTATCTTATGTACCTTTAATTCAAAAAAATCAAAAAATGTCTTTCTTACCTGATTTGCATCCATTTTTATTAATTATTAACACTTCTGGGTTTATTACTAAGAAGCCAAAAGATTGCAAAATTAATTTATTTAAGTAACTTTGCAGCCTGATTTTTAGATTAAATTCTGTAACCTACAGCTAGGTATTACACTATAATAGAGTAAATGTCGAAGGTTAAGTATAAATTTAACAAAAAATCTCTTCAGTTTGAAGAGGTCAAAGTTACGATTAAGGCAATGGTGCTTAAGGTCCTTTCAGTGATTGCCACTGGATCGGTCTTTGCAGCAATTGTTATTTTCCTGGCATATACCTTTTTAGATTCCCCGAAAGAAAAAATGCTGAAGCGTGAAATCGCTCATTATGAACTACATTTTCAGTTGATTAACGATCGGATCCAACAATATGATGCTGTATTATCTGATCTGGCAGACAGGGATGACAATATTTACCGTGTAATTTTTGAAGCTGAACCTGTTCCCAATGCAATTCGTAAAGCTGGTTTTGGTGGAACTGACAGGTATTCTAAATTAGCAGGTTATAAAAATTCTGATATCATTGTCAGCACAGTCAAAAAACTGGATAAAATTCACAGCCAGCTGGTTGTACAATCCAAATCATTTGACGAGGTGTATGATATGGCTAAGAATAAAACAGCAATGTTGGCTTGTATTCCTGCGATACAACCTGTAAATAATAAGAACCTGAAACGGCTTTCTTCTTATTATGGTTATAGAACTGATC
>DAOVYU010000071.1 GCA_030635465.1 Bacteroidales bacterium
TCATGGAAACGGTATTCTGTTTCAGGAATTCCTAAATTTAAATGCCATTGCATGCGTTGCTCCTTCCAGTATTCAAACCATTTCAATTCCTCGCCAGGTTTGACAAAAAACTGCATTTCCATCTGCTCAAATTCACGCATCCTAAAAATAAACTGACGGGCCACAATCTCATTTCGAAATGCTTTACCAATCTGAGCAATGCCAAATGGAATTTTCATTCTTCCGGTTTTCTGTATATTCAGGTAATTCACAAATATACCCTGGGCTGTTTCTGGTCTTAAATATATTTTATTGGCTCCTTCACTCAATGATCCCATTTCAGTTGAGAACATTAAGTTAAATTGACGTACATCAGTCCAGTTACGAGAACCCGATATCGGACAAACAATTCCAAGATCTTCAATCAATGTTTTGATACCACCTAACTTTTCATCTTCCATTGATGAATAAAGGCGCTTTTTAATATCCTCAATTTTCTTTTTATTATCCAACACCCGGGGGTTGGTATTTAAGAATTGTTCTTTATCAAAAGAATCACCAAACCGTTTAGCAGCTTTTACTACTTCTTTCTCTATTTTTCCTTGAATCTTTGCTATATGATCCTCTACCAACACATCTGCGCGGTACCTTTTTTTGGAATCTTTATTATCGATCATTGGATCATTGAAAGCATCCACATGTCCAGAAGCCTTCCATGTAGTAGGATGCATAAATATGGCTGCATCTAAACCAACAATATTTTCATGATGCTGTACCATAGATTTCCACCAGTAATCTTTAATGTTGTTTTTTAATTCAACACCATACTGACCGTAATCATAAGTCGCAGCTAATCCGTCGTATATTTCACTTGATTGAAAAACAAACCCGTACTCCTTGGCATGGGCAATTATTTTTTTTAATTTATCCTCATTATTTGCCATGCTGCAAAAGTAGATTAAAAATATTTTTGGAAATAAATTTTTATTGGATACGAATCCTTTAAGATTAGGGCAAAGAATTTTTCAGATTCTGATAACTTTCATCAAAACTTCCACCAACTTTTCCACCAAGATCTTCCCAGTGTTCAACAATTTTTTCATACCTGTTATCAGGATGCGGGTGTGTACTTAGAAACTCTGGAGGTTGAGTACTTCCATCCATTTTTTGAAAAAAGCCACCTACACCTCTGGCATCATAAGCTGTGTTATACAGGTATTTCACACTGTATTCATCAGATTCATATTCGGCATCTCTACTAAAAGCGAGTGTAGCAGCTCCAGCAGCAAGATCTGCAGCAATTTCTGCCATTTGATTTGGGTTGCTGCCTAATAATATTCCTAGCAACAATTGAATTCCATAAGCTTTTGTGAGTTGATCAGTGGAGTGCCTCCTGTCGGCATGGGCCATTTCATGTCCCATAACACCTGCAAACTGAGCTTCATTATCTAAATACTTAATGATTCCAGTATATACACAAATATATCCTCCTGGTGCACAAAAAGCATTCAGAACTGAATCGTTTTGAATGATGTCAATATCCCAGTTAAAATCATGCCTGTATTTTAAGTCACCCCACATCAAAATAGAGTCTCTAATCCGATGCATGTGGTAATAAGCATCAGGGTATTGATTTTCATCTAATATGGGATATTGTGCAGGATGTGATTGAATTTCATTTCTTAATTCATTGCCAAAGGAAATATCATCCTGTACAGAAAATATATTGAATGTGTTATCAGCATTATCATCTTTTGAACATGATACCAATAGCAGGCTTATTATTACAAAAAATGGTACTATTAGTTTAAGGTGTGGTTTCATAAATTGAATAATTAATTAATTTGTAAAAAAGTCCAGGATATTACCCAGTTGATTACTGGAAGCTGCAAAAAATTCAGTATAACTACACTGTGTACAGGTTACAGTCGTAAATTTTCTATTTTGAATATTAAATAATTTAGTTACAAAACTACCTGTAGCTCTCATTTCTCCAGTTTCGAACTGCTTATTTCCACATTTTGGACAAGTATATTTAAGATGTTGCATTTTTAGTGAATTTAAATCGAGGCAAATTTACAAAATCCAAGTCAGGATACAAAAGAGATTAAAATTGAATTTAATCTGACACCCTATCTCTCAATGATTTAAAACCTTTACCAAGAATTTCATTTGCGTTGATAACAGTCATAAATGCATCAGGATCTGTTCTATGGATAAAATCCTGTAACATGGCTAACTCCCTGCGGTTTACCACAGTATAGATAATGGTCCTGTCGCTGCCATTGTACATTCCTTTTCCCTGTATAAACGTTCCTCCACGATTGAGATCATTTATTATTTTGTCACGTAATTCTTTTGGCTTTTCAGAAACAATAAATAGTGTTTTATCATAACTAATACCTTGTAAAACAACATCAACCACCCGGCCTGTAATAAATATTACAATGAGTGAATAAAGCGGAATTTTCCAGTCCTGGAAAGCAACTACTCCTACTAAAACTATAACAGAGTCTACAGCAATCATTAACTGACCTAATGGTAGTTTTGTATATTTTGCAACAATCATTGCAATAATGTCAGAACCTCCAGAGGTAGCTTTGGCTTTAAAGATCATGCCCAATCCTAAACCAATAAATACGCCACCAAATATGGAAGATAATAATGCATCATTTTCTACTAAGGCTTGATCACCCCACAAATATGTCAATAAATCAACAAAGCCGGCCGTTAATACAAAACCAACAACTGTTTTTATACCAAACCTGGGTCCCAATATCTTTATCCCCAACAATGTCAATGGAATATCAAAACAAAGGGCGATCAATCCAACAGGGGTTCCAAAAAGGTGATGTAATACAATTGATACACCATAAACACCACCAGGAACAATTTTATATGGTGTAATAAATAACACAAATCCGGCTGCCATAATAAAAGCACCAACAGCAATTAAGCTATAAGCGATAAACCATTCTTTAGAAAACAGCTTTTCTTTAACGATAAATGCCATAATATTAAGGTTTTATATTAATCCACTATTTCAAAAAAGCGTGCAAAAGTATTCTTTTTTAGAAATTTAGCAATATAAATTCGAAATAATTTGATCAATTTCCAGTATCAAATTATTATTGCATTTTATTTTTTATTTGAAAGCAACTTTTTCAACAATGTGCTTGTCTACTTTTGCGAAGGCTGATTTATTTATTAATTCTTTGTTAAAGACTAATAATCAATTTTTAACGTTATCTGGTCAAATAATTAGCAAAGAAAAAAACACTGATTTATTAACAATTTATAAAATGATGCTTTAAAACCAGCTACTTAAGGAAAACTCTATCAATATTAATTTACTTAATTTTTATTTTTCGTAGTGTTAACAGGTAATTTAAAGCATCGATAATTTTGAATTTAATTTTTTTTGTTAATTTAGCGACCTTTTAGAATGGAAATTAATCAGATGAAAATAATTATTCGAGCATTTTACGCTCTTGTTTTAATTTTGCCGTTTACTTGGGCAAATGCACAACAAGAACCGTATTATGCCCAAAACATGTTCAATCAGATATCTTACAACCCAGGATTTGCAGGTAGTGTAGGAGGTATTTGCGCTCATGGTATTGCACGACAACAATGGATTGGATTTAAAGATGAGGATGGCAATAGTGTCGCCCCTCAAACATACACCTTAAGTATACATTCGCCAGTTAATATTCTACATGGTGGTATTGGTGCCACCTTTTATCAGGATCAAATAGGATTTCAAAAAGAAGTCGGTCTGAAAATCATGTATGCATTTCGTGTGGATATTGGTATGGGAAACCTAGGAATTGGAGTGCAGGCAGGATTTATAAATGGCCATATTGACTTCAATAAGTTAATTGCCGGAGCTAAAGATCCAGATGATCCAATTTTAACTGGAAAAGCTGATGAAAGTGACATGATGTTGGATTTTGGACTTGGACTTCATTACCTAATTCCGAATAAATTTTATGTTGGATTGTCAACCTCCAGATTAACTGAATCGAAATCAGATATTCTGGCATATAAAACAAGAAGACATTACTATTTATCAGCAGGTTATGAATTTTCTTTTCCAAACAATCCCTCGTTTGTAATAGAACCTTCATTGCTGGTAAAATCAGATGCTGTAAAAACTCAACTTGATGTTGCAGCATTACTTAAATACAATAATAAAGTTTGGGGTGGCGTTAGTTATAGCAGTTTTAGAGTAATGGATCCCTTTTCAATTATATTAGGATTAAAAATCAAAGACTTAAGAATTGGTTACGCATATACAATTCCAACATCGCCGATAGGAAGTAGCGGAAGTCATGAAATCATGGTTGGATATTGTTTTAAAATTAATATTGATAAAGGAAGAAGAAGTTACAGAAATACAAGGTTCTTGTAATTAATTGTAACTTTATGGTTGTAATCAAGTAAAAAATTGTTATTTATACTATAATATAGAGTAAATCAACTAATCATATGAAAAGAGTCCTTTTTTATTTGGCCGCTTTAGTAATATTAGGTAGTTGTGGTAATTCAGGTAGTGGCGAACTTGTCGGAGTACAGAACAGAAAGCCTTATTACCAACCCACACCTTTTGGAATGGCTTACATTCCAATGGGAAGTTATACAATGGGTGTTGGTGAAGAAGATGCCGCTTATGCGCAACTTCATCAACCAAAAACCATTACGATTTCAGCGTTTTATATGGATGAAACTGAAATCACCAATAACGAATACCGACAATTTGTGTATTATGTAAAAGATTCAATTGCACGTGTACTTTTGGGCGACATACTGCCTGAAGATTACTTAATTGAAGAGGATAGACGAACCGGTGAAATATTTGATCCACCATTTCTGAATTGGTCCACTAGAATTGATTGGGAGGGAGAAGAAGAAAGAGATGTTCTGGAAGAACTATTCCTTCCCGAAAATGAACGATTTTTCAGGAAGAAAGAAATTGATACCCGAAAATTAAATTATGAATATTATTGGGTAGATCTTCTAGCTGCTTCTAAAAAGGATTTTTCTCAAGATGGAAAACAAGAAGCTGCATCCTTAGCCAATAGACCTCAAGGCTTACAAGATAGATCTGTTTACGTCCGTAAAGAGGTGATCAATGTTTATCCAGATACACTTGTCTGGTTATTTGATTATTCTTACTCTTTCAACGAACCATTGACCCAAAAATATTTTTGGCACCCAGCCTATGATAATTATCCGGTTGTAGGAATAAACTGGCGACAAGCAAAAGGCTTCTGTGTATGGAGAACACAATTGAAGAATGCACAATTAGCACAGAAAGGTGGCGAAGCAAATATTCATGATTATCGTTTACCAACAGAAGCAGAATGGGAATGGGCCGCCAGAGGTGGTCATGACTTCAACCCATTTCCATGGGGAGGTCCTTATACCAGAAATGATAAAGGCTGTTTCTTGGCGAATTTCAAGCCACTTAGAGGAAATTATACAGATGATGGTGGTGCTACTCCTATTATTGTTGGACACTATCCACCAAACGATTGGGGACTATATGATATGGCAGGAAACGTTGCAGAATGGTGTTCCGATGCATTTGACGAGTCATCTTATAATTTTACATGGGATTTGAATCCAAATTATCAATACAATGCAGATGATAATGATCCGGCAGTTTTAAAAAGAAAAGTTGTTAGAGGAGGATCATGGAAAGATGTCAGGTATTATTTAGAATCATCAGCCCGTACATATGAATATCAGGATTCAGCTAAGGCATTTATTGGTTTTAGATGTGTTCAACCATACTTAGGCAGACAGAAGGATGATAATCCAGCGAAAGCTTCAAATGTCTATAAAAAATAATTCAATTCAACAGAAGTTAATTAGAGTATAAAATCATTAATCAAATTTTTTATTTTAATCATGGGATTAGGAAACATTGTTAAGAGTAGAGGTTTTAAAAACTTTATGGCCAAACTATACGGTATTGGCGCCGCAGTTGTAATTCTGGGAGCACTATTTAAAATTAACCACTACCCGGGGGCAGATATTATGCTTATGGTCGGACTCAGTGTTGAGTCGGTTATATTTTTCTTTTCTGCATTTGAGCCACCACATGTAGAACCAGACTGGAGTTTGGTTTATCCTGAACTAGCGGGTATGTATCATGGTGTATCATCAGAATTAGATGAGGCTCCTGTTAAATCCGAAGGACTCACAGAAGATCTCGATAAAATGTTAGCTGAGGCCAAAGTTGGGCCAGAGTTAATTCAAAGTCTTGGACAGGGATTACAAAGTCTGAGCGATAATACAAATAAGCTTAAGGATGTAACAAATGCTGCTGTAGCTACAAATGAATTTACTGAAAAGGTAAGGGGAGCAACAGCAAGTGTTGGAACATTATCCGATTCTTACAATAGACAGTCTGAAACAATAAA
>DAOVYU010000338.1 GCA_030635465.1 Bacteroidales bacterium
ACTGGACAAATACCAAAGAATCTTTAATTCAAAAGTTCTTGACAAAAGGATCAAACTTTTAAAAGAAATAATCAATGCTTAGTTTGCAGGAAATAAAACCTTATTACCCGGAGTATTTACAGAGCTATGACCGATTTATAATCCGGGAATATCTTCAATATAAAATACTGGAAATCATTTTTGAGACTCCTTACGAAAGCAAGTTGGCCTTTTTAGGTGGAACATGCCTGCGAATAGTGTATGATAGCAATCGTTTTTCTGAAGATCTGGATTTTGACAATTTTAATTTGTCAATGGATGATTTCAATGCAATTACAGAAATAGTTAAAAAGGAACTTGAAAGGCTTGGTTATAATGTAGAAATGCGAAAGGTTCAAAAAGGAGCATATCATTGTTACATTCGTTTTCGTGAACTGCTATATAATGAAGGTTTAAGCAACCATAAAGAAGAAAAAATCCTGATACAACTTGATACTGAATCACACGAATTTGACTATAAACCAGATCAGCCTGTGCTAAATAAATTCGATGTTTTTACTCAAATCAATGTCACTCCAGCTGATTTATTATTGGCTCAGAAATTTTTTGCGGTAATTAACAGGAAAAGAAATAAAGGCAGGGATTTCTACGATATTGTTTTTCTGATCGGTCAGGGACAGGCACCCAATTACGATTATTTGAAGGCAAAGATCGGCATTGCAAATCCTGATGATTTACGATCTCTGGTACTGGAAAAATGCAGAGAGCTTGACATGGGAAAAATGGCAGCGGATGTAAAACCATTTTTATTTAACCCAAAGGATGGGAAAAAGATTCTTCTTTTCCCAAAATATATGGAGCAGGCTAAATTGACTCGATAAATCGAGAAGAATATTGATTTATTTCACTTATTCTACTATCAACACCTTTGAACTGACGGTCCCTCCATGTGTTAGAATATTGCAATAATAAATTCCGGGTTTTACGGTATTGCCAGGACTATCAGTTCTATCCCAAATTATTTCATGCTTTCCTTTCTGCTGTTTTGCGTCAACCAGTGTTTTTACCAACTTCCCTGAAAAATCGATAATTGTGAGCATTGTATAACTTGATGATAAAAGTGAGTATTCTATTGTTACATCGGATTTTGAAGGATTTGGAAAAATCGCAATATTTACAATATTTATTGTTGGCTTATTGATGCTTGAAGTAATTTCAGGTTTCCAGGCAGGATTAATTGCAGTATACCCCGAAGGGGAATTAGTTACTTGATACACACCTGTGCCGTCCGCATTCATAATATATACTTCAAATTGCATTGCACCTAATTGATCAGTGATAAATGCTATTTTTGAACCATCGGGAGACCAGCGTGGATAATGGTCTAAATAGTTGTTATTAGTTAGTTGGATCTCATTCGAGCCATCAGAGTTCATCACTAAGATTTCATAAGTATCAGTTTGACCATAAATAAATCTTACGAAGGCAATTTTTGTCCCATCAGGGGACCATTCAGGATTTCCTTCACTTGCAGAAGTGAAAGTTAGTTGTTGCAATCCGCTACCATCAATGTTACATATAAAAATATCGGAGCTTTCATTTATCTTCGATTGATATATGAACTGCTCTCCATCAATTGACCATTTTTGCGCAAAACCCTCTATTCCTATATAATATGGATTATTCCCATCTATATCCATGATCCATATCTCGCATTTGTTGTTTTGGTTTGGATATATTCGGCTAAACGCAATTTTGGTTCCATCGGGAGACCAGCATGGCTCCGAGTCCCAAACATTATTTGATGTAGTAAGTCGTGTCAGATTTGTACCATCAGTATTAAAAATGTATATTGACCAGGTGTTTTCATTTGCATAACCTACGCAAGCTATTTTACTTCCATCTGGCGACCAGTTATGGTGGTTAAGACCGATATCGGCATTCATTAACAATTGGTTTCCTGAACCATCACTATTAATCGTATATATTGTTTTCAATTCAGAGCCTGACATTGGCTGATAGCAATACGCAATAATTTCATCTCCATTAATTCCATCATGAAGATAGCTTTCTTGTGAGTACAATATATCTGTATTTAGAAGTGCTAAAATGACAACCATATATAATGCTATTGCTTTCATAATTAATTTGTTTTTATAATTTTCAATTCATACAAAGGTAAATATACACGGCACCCTTATATCATTCAATAATTATATGTAAGTGCTTACGTATAATCAATCTCTATGCCATAAACATTACTAATCTGTTTCACAGTAGTTTATTTAAAAGGATGCTACGTATCTAAAATCTAGTGGCACTAAAATAAACACCAATTGTTCAATTTTGTACACCATTGTTTTAATAATAATTTGATTATTTGATACTTGAAGAAGAGTATCCAGACTGCGCCACACCCCGGAGATTAATGTTGAATTCTAAATGTTAAATTTTGAATTCATTTAACATTAAACATTCAAAATTCAAAATCCAAAAGGATCTGTTATTTAATCTGCTGTTATCTCACTTCGCTAATTCTGCAATTCACCCACCGCAAAATAAACTTCACCCGAAATCACTTTCCATAGGCTTCGCCGGGAAGTAATTTTACAGCATAAACTTTAATATCAAACGCCATGAAAACAAAAATTTTAACAATCACATTGATTACCCTTATGATGGGAATTGCCTTAAGCAGCAAGGCCGGAAATACTGATACAATAAAAGGAACAAATCCTGCCAATAACACAGAATTTCAGGCTTGCATCAACCTGTACTCCAGCAACATCGTTAAATTTCATGTTGTCAAGCCGGATCAGGATAAAATAAGATTGCGTATTTATGATGATCGTGGTATCTTACTGTATTCATACTTGATCAGGAAACATAATACTGCCAGGATTGGTTTCGACATTAGTACACTTGAACCGGGAAAATACGATTGTGTTGTTGAAAGGAACAAGGAAGAAATTCTCAGGAAGACCATAGTAAAGGAAATATAAACATTACAAAAGTCTCTGCAAACTGTCGTTCTTTGATTTCATGCCCGGAATGGTTATTTTTGAAAAAATGCCCAGTGTTAAGTCAAGTGTATTGTGTCGCATAAGTCGTAGAAATTTTTGTTGCTGACGATG
>DAOVYU010000307.1 GCA_030635465.1 Bacteroidales bacterium
GATCTTTTAAAATCTCCATTTTTATCAATGTAAACTTCAATATCAATATCATGACCATAAATAAATGGTTTAATATGCTGGGTTTTGCCAACACAGTCAATGCAAATTGCAATTACTTTTACACCCTGGTATTGCATAAAATCCTGATAAGCATCATTGATCATTAACAATTGTTCGCATGATTCTCGTTCATTGGTTTTCCAAAAGATCATCACCAATGGTTTACCGTCATTTGAAATTTCATCGGTTGTAACTTTTGTTCCATCTATAGAATAAAGCTCATTTGTTGGCAGGTTAGATGATTGGGCAATAATCAGGTTTGTAAATGCGAAAAATAAAATGACTATTTGAATTCTTCTTGTTTTCATGGCAACCTCCTATTTTGGTTTTCGGTTTATAAAATTGGTTAGATTTATAATACAAAAATATACACATCTTCAGCTGGAATAATGGCAGAAAACTACTATAGTTTATTTTAGCGGATTTCCTTGATATCAAATATTGATATGCATAATTAAGCATTCTCATTGCAAATATTAAGTGTGTGATTGTATGTGTGAATGAGTATGTGTATTTGGACAATTTTGTATAATTTCGTTGCTCCAATAAATGGTACATGAAAAAATTACTGTCTTATCTTCGAAATAATTATGCTGTTATAACCCAGGTATTATTGTTTGTATTAAGCATTGTTATTTTAGTATTGATTTTCCCAAAGGAGGGTAAATTTAAGTATGAGTTTGATAAAGGAAAACCCTGGATGCATGAGAACCTGATTGCCCCATTTGATTTTGCAATTTTAAAATCTTCAGTGGAGCTTGAATCTGAAAGTGCTGAAATACTAAAAGAGCAAAAATATTATTTTAAAACTGATATTGAAGAAATCAGAAAACAAAGGGAAGATTTATTGGTAAAATTTAATCAAACCTGGACAGTTAAATATACTGATAGTCCAAAACTGGTAAACCGAAAAGAGAGAAACCGGGACATTTGTTTGATAATATATGATTCCATCCTTGACAGGGGTGTTATTGAAACCAAAAAATTCATTGAAGGTAAACCGGATGATTTTGGAATAGTGGTTATTGCTAATAATATTGCTGAAGAATCTACTTTGGGAGAGTTTTTTACCATCCAATCAGCTGATAAGTTTATCCTGAAACAAATAAGAAATTATATAAATATAGATGTTGAATTGATTACTTCTACACTTGAAAATTCCCTGACATATACTACCAAATACGATCTTGAAACCACCCAAAAAGAAGAGCAGCTACTGATTGATAAAATTTCCCTAACAAGGGGGATGATCCAGACTGGTGAATTGATTATTGCACGAGGTGAATTGGTTACCAATGAAAAGTACCAGGAACTGGAATCACTTCGTGTGGATTATGAATCCAAATTGGGATCATCCTATAAATATGCAGGTATACTGGTCGGACAGATTATTTTATTGTCTGTTTCTATGGTGTCATTGTTTTTATTCCTGCTGTTTTTTCGGATTGAGGTATTTAATGAAAGCCAAAACGTTTTACTTATTTTAATCCTAATAATTCTCATGGTTCTGGCTACAGTACTGGTTGTGAAATTCAGCCCTGAGTATCTGTATTTGTTACCTGTTTGCATTATACCGATTATTATAGGTGTTTTTTCAGATACCAGACTTGCCCTTTTTTCGCATTTAATAACAATCATTATTACCGGACTTATTGTTCCCAACAGTTATGAATTTGTTTTTCTTCAATTGTTTGCAGGTATCGTTACCATTTTGAGTATCGTCAAGCTTGAACGTCGTTCACAGTTTTTCCTGACTTCCTTTATGATATTTATTACTTACTCGGTGATTTATACAGGGATGACATTAATTAAGGAAGGAACGCTGGATGGAATAAACTATATCTATTTTGGATTATTTGCTGTAAGTGCGGTGCTTACTTTATTCTCCTACCCAATAATTTATGTTTTTGAGAAAATTTTTGGACTTATCACTGACGTAACTCTTATGGAGCTATCCAATACCAACAATAAACTCTTGAGGGAATTGGCTTTAAAAGCACCAGGAACTTTCCAGCATAGCATGCAAATGGCCAATCTTGCTGAAGATGCTGTTTATGAAATTGGTGGAAATCCTTTATTGGTGAGAACAGGTGCTATGTATCATGATATTGGAAAAATAAATGATCCATTATTTTTTGTGGAAAACCAGTCAACAGGTGTTAATCCACATGATGAACTTACTTACGAAGAAAGTGCTGGGATCATTATTGATCACGTAATTACAGGTGTTGAAAAAGCGAAAAAGTATAAACTGCCAGAACACATCATCGATTTTATCAGAACCCACCATGGTACACGTAAAACAGGATATTTTTATGCCATGGCTAAAAAGGATTACCCTGAAGAGGATATTGATGATAAAGTATTTACCTATCATGGGCCGGAACCATTTTCCAAAGAAACATCGGTATTGATGATGGCTGATACGGTAGAAGCGGCATCCAGGTCATTAAAAAATCCGGATGAAGAAGCCATCAATACCTTGGTTGAAAATGTAATTGGCAATCAATTGATCAGTCATCAATTTGATAATGCAGATGTTACGCTCAGGGATATTCAAAAGATTAAAAAGATCTTTAAAAAGAAATTAAAGAATATCTATCATTTGAGGATTGAGTATCCTGATTGATAAAACTGATTTTTGTTTGGTGTGATTAGTATTTGATTACTTTCTTCCAAATACCACTTTTCCCGTGTTCTCTTATATGGATATAATATAACCCTGATGTATAATGACTGGTTTCAATTTCTTTTTTACTGCTTGCATTTATGTCTGAATATTCAATCATTTGACCATTTATATTGTACACCGTATACTCGACAACAGTAGCATATTGATTTTGATTTAAATATATTACTAATCGGTTGTTGAAAGGATTGGGATAAATATTAATGGAATTATCAATTTCAAAATCAGCAATTCCCACAGGTAGATCCGGTTTGAATTCTACTTTTCGTAAGATCCATTTGTCAGGATCAAAATTAATTGAACTTACTTCTTCACTTAAACCAAAACTAAAATTTTGTAATTGTTGATCATTCCAGACATTCATTATGGTATCGCCACCACTCTGAAAATTCAGCTTTAATCTGATGGGCATTTCAAAAACCGGCCGATAATCATAAAGCTCTTCCTGTGCCTGATAAATTGTTAGGTTTAAAACATTGTTTGATGTTTGCAGAAAATTGTAATGATAAAATGGATAGTATTCATCATATATCCATTGTTCAAAAAAGTAAGTAAGGTCCGTACCAGATGAATTTTCAAAGGATTCCTGCATATCTTCCGTGTCAGCA
>DAOVYU010000201.1 GCA_030635465.1 Bacteroidales bacterium
TGATCCAGAGAAAGGATCAAGAAGTTTAACTGCATTTTTAGTTCCAACAGATTCTCCCGGAATTGAAATGAAACCACGTCTGCAAAAAATGGGTCAAAGAGCATCTGTTCAAAATGAGATTATATTTACTGATGTAGAAATTCCTGAAGCAAATAGGATTGGCGGAGAAGGATATGGTTTTATCATTGCTATGAAAACATTTGACAGGACCCGTACAGGTGTTGCTGCATTGAGTCTGGGAAATGCAAGGGCAGCTTATGAAACTGCCAAAGAATGGACAAAGAACCGGAAACAATTTGGGAAACCAATTGCAGCTAACCAGGCAATCGGATTTATGCTGGCCGATATGGCAACAAAAGTTGAAAACGCAAGATTATTAACCTGGTATGCTGCATGGGCTTATGATTTTGATAAGAAAAAACTGAATAAACTGTCTGCTATGTCAAAACTATATGCTTCTGATATTGGAATGGAAGTAACTACAGATGCAGTTCAGGCAATGGGAGGAGATGGTTATTCAACTGAATTTGTTGTTGAAAAAATGATGCGTGATGCAAAGCTTTGCCAGATATACGAAGGTACTAATCAGGTGCAACGTATTGTAATTTCAAAGAGTATTCTGAAAGAGTAATTTATAGGCAAAACTTATAAGCCTGTTATTTGTTAAGTTAAAAGAAATTGAGCCCCGCCAGACGGGGCTCAACCATTTATTATTGCTACTTAAAATATTTAGAACCTGTTTTAATATGAGACAAATACCGGCATAATTTGAGAAACAGTATTCATTTCTATTGCATTAATAAGGGTTGATATTTCGCGAATTTTTATTGCTTCCCGTATCTCTTGGCCAGCCTGAAGATGCCAGAGGTTTATCTCCCTGAATGGCGTATATTGTAGCAGCTGGTAAAGATGACGTAGTAACATATATAACATTATCTGATCCAATTGCCGGACAATGTAAGGTAGTTATACCTTGCGATATAGCCCATCTGAGGCTGCCGTCTGGTTTGTAAACCTGAAAGTTACCATCTCCATGATCAGTAATACTTCCATATAAATTACCATCAGAATCAATAGCTATTTTACTAATACCACCAACGTAAGGGCCAGTCTGCCATTTTAACGTACGATCTGAATTGTAACAGTAAAGATCGCTGCTCACTATGGAAATTGATCCATCAGGAGAAATAGATGGGTATCCATCAGGAGCATCAACCTCCCAGATAAATTCTCCGGTGGAGGCATCTATTCTAATAAGTTTGTCAGGATAATCCTGAGATATTACAATATCACCATTGGGTGAAATTGCTGATCCACGAGGATAACTTTCAGTAACTATACTCCATTTTGTTGTTCCGTTAGCTGGGTCAAAAGCTCCGAATGTATTAATATCACCATTTTCCAACCAATAGGCAAATAATGTACCGTCGATTCCAACTACTAAATTATTGGCACCCCAGCCAACATCCCGTTTCCATATCACCTGCCCAAAGTTGTTTAAGGCATATATTTTTCTGGCATAAGCTCCACTCGCAATATGAGCAAAAAATACTTGTCCGTCATTTCCAAGGGTTAACCACCCAATATCATGTTGTTCGTTATTATTAGCAGGGGGTTGGTAGGTCCATATAAAACTGCCGTCAGTAGAATTTAAGGCATAAATCGTTGTGCTGCAAATTACATAAATGGTTCCATCAGAACCAACCACAGGATCAGAAACATAAGCACCATCAAGTTCCGGGCTTGCCCATTTAAATGTACCGTTTGAATTAATTGCATGTACTTTACCATTTTGCCATTCAGCGCCTATCCTATCAAATAAAGCCACATAGATTGTTCCATCGGTACCAATTGCCGGGGCAGTGATTGATACAGGATCTGTTGCTTCCGGATTTACATTGAAATCCGAATAAGTCCATAAAACTGTTCCAAGTTCCTCTGATGGATTAACTGGGTCATCTTCAATAATCTCACATGCATTAAAAACTGTGATAATCAGGAATACAAAGAAAATACCATACTGATTTAAAATTTTTTTCTTTTTCATTTTTATAAGATTTTTTATAAATGTAATTTAGATTTGGAATATAACGTATGGCAACACAAATAGTTACTGGTTATGGAGTGATTTTTTTCAAGCTACAATGATCTTGATACGCCTGCTTAACTGAGTTATACTAATCTAAACAAAAAATCCCGATGATTATCGGGATCAAAATCCAAAATCTAAAAATCAATGGTTAGTGCAATAAAATAATAAGGCCTGTTTTCCATTTGGAAAACAGGCTTTATTTATAAATTTATTTTCTGTTTCCTAAAAACAGTACTTGTTTTCATCAATCAATTTGTCTGCAATTCTTCTCCTGGCATCTTTAATATTTACCGGAGCTACTTTTGTAAAAGTATCAATCCTTTCAAGCATGATTTCTTGTTCTTCTCCTTCCACAAACGAATTGATGGCATCCTTTGCACTTTTATTGATATTGCAGGCCGAATCGTACACATAAACATCCAACATATCTTTATTTAATGTTATTGCATCTGCACCTTTCATCCCTTGCAGTTTTTCAACTCTGAGTAGGGTAGACTCTGCACCATAAACAGTCATGATGACATCTGATATATTAAATAAGATTTCCTGTTCAGACAGAAAATCACGGTCAAACTTATCAGAAAGTGTGCCCAATAATAGCAATGCAGTTTTTTTGAAGTTTCTTACATAATATTTCTTCTCTTCAAAATAGTTACCGGTAGGAACTTCTTCTATTTCTTTGTCACTATCCTTTATAATTGAATTGGCATAACGTACCACATCAAATCCGGTTTTCAATGATTTTTTAATGGTTGTATCAGAAACCAGTAATCGATTGATTTCATTGGTTCCTTCAAAAATCCGGTTAATTCTTGAATCGCGATATGCTCTGTCAACATCTGTTTCAGCTGAAAATCCCATACCTCCAAATATCTGTACAGCTTCATCAACTACATAATTAAGGGCTTCCGACCCAAATACTTTCAAAGCAGCAGCTTCAATTGCATAATGAGCAATCCCATCAATGGTAGCCATTTGTTTACTTTTTCCTTCTTCCAACAAGATATTGATCATATCATCAATATTTTTACTTACCCTGTAAACAGCAGATTCAGTAACCCAGGTTCTGATCACTTGTTCAGCAAGTTTGTATTTGATGGCAGCAAAATTGGAAATAGGCTGTCCGAACTGTTTTCTTTCGTTTGCATAATTCACAGATTGTGAAATTGCCCTTTTAGCTGCACCCAATACGGTACCTCCTAATTTAATCCGGCCCATATGTAGTATATTCAGTGCAATCCGGAATCCTCCTCCTCGTTTTCCCAATAAATTTTCAATGGGAACTTTTACATCATTGAAGAAAAGTTGTACTGTTGACGATCCTTTGATCCCCATTTTTTTCTCCTCGGGATTGATCACAACACCTTCCCAACCACTTTCTACAATAAACGCACTATAAACACGGTCGTTATCAATTTTAGCAAAAACAGTTAATACATCTGCAAAACCACCATTGGTGATCCACATCTTTTGTCCGTTTAGGATATAATTTTTTCCATCTTCTGAAAGTACAGCCTTCGATTTACCAGAGTTGGCATCTGATCCAGCGTTGGGTTCTGTAAGACAATAAGCTGCAGCCCATTCACCAGTTGCCAGGGGTGGAAGATATTTTTGTTTTTGTTCCTCATTGCCATAATAAACGATGGGTAGCGTTCCAATTCCGGTATGCGCTGAATAAGCTACCGAAAAGGAATACCCTGATCCCATAGCCGCACTTGCCAGCATGGAAGTCACAAAAGATTGTTCAAATCCTTCATATTCTTCGGGAACTGATATTCCAAGTAATCCCAGATCTCCAGCTTTTTGAATCAGGCTTCTCATCAAACCTTCTTCTTGTGCATCAATCCGATCAAGATTTGGAAAAACTTCAGTTTCCAAAAAGTCCTCACAGGTTTGTTCGATCATTCGCTGTTCTTCATCAATCTCTTCTGGTATAAAAATATCTGCTGCGTTTGTTTCTTTTATCAGGAATTCACCGCCCTTTAAGATGTTAGTTTTATCCATAGTATATCGCTCATTATATTTATTAGCCGCAAAAGTATAAAAATATATAGAAATGGAAATATATGATTTAATAGAAATAGGATAGGGTAGGGGATTTAATAAAAAAACCATCAACAATTATCGCCGATGGTTCTTTATGTAACTGAAGCTATTATGAATTTGTTAGGATTTCACAA
>DAOVYU010000320.1 GCA_030635465.1 Bacteroidales bacterium
AAACCGCATTTCAATTGTATCTTATCAATTCAGCTTCCCAAAGGGTGGTTATGGTGTCGTTTTTTAGCGTATAATCCAATTGCATAATGGAGTCATTAATGGAACCACTTCCCTGTATGCCAAGGCTTGACAATGAATCGGTAAGGAACTGAAATTGGATCAAAAGTACAGTGTCAAATACGTCTGCATAAACTGGTTGCCCGAAACCACAAGCAAAATTTTCGAATACAATTCGATAATTTACAGTCGAATCAATCCAGATAAATATGTCATTATTACAAATATTTTGATCAGGGTATTTTTGAGTTTCTGTCAATTGATAATCATCAATATAAAAGAATGCCTCGTTATAGACAAATACAGCTCTTTTTACTGGTGCAGCTTCATTACCTGCTTCGTCAATTACTTTATAGGTTACAGTGTACCATCCAATTTTATTCTCATTTACCTGGTTATCTGTGAAGATGTTATTGGTAATATTTCCATCAGTTTCATCTGTTGCGGTTGCCCCTTCATCAACATAGGGTTGATTGAGTATATGAGTCAAAGTATCGGCACCATTCATGAAAATAATAGGTGGAGTATCATCAGTTTTATTGCATGAAATTGCAACAATTATCAATAATATAATAGTTATTATTAAATACTTCATCAATCTATAAATTCAGTTGAGAATACATTTTGTCCGTTTTCTTTAACCAATTGCATTGCTTCCTGGTTTTGCATAATATATCCTCCCCAAATATCATGGTCATAGGTGTGGGGATACTGGAACCAATTTTCAATATTCATGACAATATTTATATCAATTGTTTGTTCGGAAATCACTTGAAAACCAGAACCAGGCAAAGATACATTAAATTCGTTAGGTACAAATCCTGTGATTGAATCGGGATAAGAATAGTAAATCTGACCTCGTCCAAGGTGAAAATCAAAAGGAGTTGTTTGGGTTTGTTGTCCTTCTTCAAGCCATTTACCATTTAATTTCATATAATGATATCCTCCACCCAGAAACTCAGGCCAGAACATAAAACTTTCCGGAGGATTAACATACATAAAGGAGATGTTCTTTTCTTCTGGTATTCCAAAAGTAAAACTGATGGAATCATAAGAACCCTCTGGTATTTTATCAAAAACTTCCCAGGTATGTGATGTGGATATGTCTGTATCAACATAATGGACATCTTTCCAATCGTCAATTAAAATTTCTGTTCCATTATTATTAAATAAAGTTAGTTCCGAGACAAAATATTGTATTTCATTTATCAGGTAAGGATTACCAGCTGCATTGATATACATTAGCGTATCAAATTGAAGAGATTCACCATTCATTTGATGAATGAAATTTATAATGATTTTCCCCGATTTTTCTTCCGGTGGCCCAGGTTCTTTATCATTACAAGCAGAAATAGTGATACTTATAAATATCATTATGAATCCCAGCCGCACCAGGTTCCTTGTTATTTTAATAAGGGATTGTCCCTGAAACAGTAATGTATTTATTGGGCTCATTGTTGCTCGATCCTTGTTTATATTCCTTCCCATCAACTAATATTCTAACATTAACCGAAGATGTTGAATCAGTATACCTTGATGAGATGTAGACGATTTCTCCCCTTTTATCCGTATAGCTATAATTCCAAACATCTTCAATGCTTTCAAAATTTATTGTTTCAGCAATTATTTTACCATCACTATTTCTGTAATTGACTTCAATTGGTGAATAGGCATTGCTGACTTCATATTTTACTTTTACTTCCTGACGTTCTTTCTCGCAAGCAATAAGAACGATAAAAATCAAAGATATGTATATTAACTTTTTCATGTGAAAATTAGTATTAAATGTTAAACATTAAATTCAAATAAAAACCCCTGCCTGGCTCATACAAATTGGTTGTACTTCCAATTATATTCCTGTTTAGATGCTCGTAATAAGCAGTATTAAAAAGATTGTTAACACCGCCACTTACTTTAAAGTATTTATTCAAAGTATAATTCAATGAAATGGAGGTAACAACAAATCCTGGTGTTGTTTGCTCATACGAAGCTTCTGAAACATGATTTTGAGCAGCCACCATCCTCACTTTCAATTTAGGAACGAACTTACCCTTACTTACCTTATAGAATATTATTACAGAAGATTCCATCGGTGGAATTTCTGTCAATGCATCATTCTGAATAAAAACTTCATCAACAACATCTCCCTGATCATTTAAAACATATTGTTGTGCTTCATTCAGAGTTGCGTACGTGTAGGAAGCAAAAACCTGTGCACCGAATTTTAGGTTTGATGGTGTTGCATATGAAAACTCAAATCCGCGAAATTGTGCATTGCCTGCATTGTAAAATTGTTTTACTCCCAATACATCTTTCGATAATGGTTTTTGTATTGCGGGTGGTAATATTTTACCAATAATATAATTATTTACAAGTGAGTAAAATCCATTTAACTGGAACATTCCTGCTTTGTTGTTCAGATATTTTAAAGTGATATCAAGTTGATTGTTTGCTTCTGGCTTTAACTGTGGATCTCCCAGGTAATCGAATTTATCATAACCAACAGGTAACAGAATGATGAAACGTTCAGTCATATCCGGACTTCGGACGCCTCTTCCCACTGCAAGGGATAATGAAAAACCTTTTTTAAATTTTTTAGTAACTCCTAAGCTAATACTGAAGTTTGTATAGTTCGATTTAATGGAATCTGTCCCATAATTATAAATCTCACCCAGGGTAGGATGTTTGATTGAGATCTCATCTGAATTTGCTTTATTGAAGTCAATTCTTGTTGCTCCTATGATCTCAAAAGTATTTATGTTAACCACATATTCCCCAAAAATCCCCAAATTGTTTATCAATGCGTTGTTCCACAACTTTTCTTTTTTTACAGGTAATCCCGGTTGTTTGATCATGTATTTATCACGCTGGCCATCTTTTTTTATTTGCTCATAATCAGTACCTATAGCCAGGTTTCCTTTGCCAATACTTAAATCAACTTCAGCTCGGGCACCCTGGTTGATGGCATGGATGTTTGAAATGGCTACAACGGTATCAGAAAAAGGACGGTTCTTATTGTCCATTTCATGTTTTACATCTGAGTTGTAAATCTTGAATTTTATTGCTTTAACTGTATTTGAAATTTGAGTCCCGGTATAATCAAATGACATTAATTGTGTGTCATCTTCACGCTCATCCATTGGTAAGGTTGGAAAAAGAATGTCGTAGCCATAGGACTGTTCGTAATTAAAAACCAGTAAATGG
>DAOVYU010000218.1 GCA_030635465.1 Bacteroidales bacterium
ATTCATGGTGGTTTTGTCGATAAAAAGTAAAATGATACCAGATACCAACAGAGAAACAACAATGATGACAAAAAAATCAATGGCAAGCCATGAGAAATCGGTTGCTTCGATGGTTGGATTGGCTACGACAAAATTAAAAATCAGAATCCCAAGAATATCTGAAAAGATGGATTCATAAATAATAAATTCCTTCTTATCTTCACTGATCCCTCTAACACTCGGAATGGCAATGGCACTGCTGATCACTGCAAACGGAAGCGCATTAACAATGCATAAATAATAGGTGAATTCACCATACATTGCTTTTATCCCTGTTGCAATAGATAAAGTGGATACCACCAGTATGACCAGTGCTGAGAAAAAGGACCGGACTATCAACCAGAGTTTATCCCTGCGCAGTTTTAATTCAAGAGCGCCTTCTAATACAATAAGAATAACTCCGATAATTCCAAAAAACTGGACAACATTTTTAAGGGGTGGTAATTCATATCCCGCATTATTAAAAGCCAGCCTGGCCACAATGCCTGTCATCAATAGTAAAAGTACAGATGGTATTTTAGTTTTTACTGCTAATGCGCTGTATGCATATGATAAAATTACCAGCACACTTACCAGGATAATGATTAGATATGAATCTTCAAACATGGATGAAAAAATAAGTATACAATAATATTAAAAATTCATCAATTGGAGTCCATAATTAAAATCATATTCTAACGGAGACTTATTTATTGTAAATCTATCTTAATAGAAATATCTTTTCTGTATACGTATTATTGGTAAAAATGAATCTGCAAAAATACATACCGTTTGGTATTTGCTGACTTACAGAATTTGTACCATCCCATGATAGCGTATGTTTTCCATTATTTTGAAATTGGTTGAGCAAGGTTGTAATTATTTTCCCATCCTGATTATAGATTTTCACTGATACTTTTGAATCAGAATAAAGTTCATAGTTAAATTTAATCTCTTTATTAAATGGATTTGGAAAAATTGCTATTTCCCCAAGGGAAAAGTTATCTGCTATATTTTCGTTTATAGTGGTAACATATCCAATATCTACCTGGTAAATTTTCCATGCCAGTGCAGAGACAACCCAAAGATATTGCCCGTCCCATGCAAGATCACGAGGATTGGTATGTGGCGAGACTACTGTATATATTACCGAACCATCTTCCGGGCTGATCTGGTATAACAAATCTGTTTCAAAATCATCTGTCCATAAATAATTACCATCCCATGTTAGACCGATGCAACCCGTTCCGGGAGTTGGAATGGTGTGCAATACTTCTGCTGTAACCGGATCAATTTTTGTGATAGTCTTTGGATTAAAATTAACCACCCATAAATACATTCCATCCCAGGTAATTCCATGTGGCCAACTCATACTTTCAAGATCTATAGTGGAAATTATCGTACCATCAGATGGGTCAATTTTATATAAAAAATCTGGATTAAATGGACCTCCACCATTGTCAGTCACCCATAAATTGGTTCCATCCCATGCCATGCCTTCTGAAGATTGCCCGGGAGCATCAAATGAGTTAATCACATTTCCATCTGCAGGATCTACCTGATAAATCATATTTGTTGAAATATCTGAAACCCATAAATAGCTTCCATCCCATGTCAACCCTTGACTATTCCCGGCAGGAGTATTGATTGAATGAATAACATCACCGGTATCCAATATCATTGAATAATCCTGTATAATTTGTTGCCTTTCATAGGCTATGGTTTCAAAGAAGCCATTGTTATCAATATCAATTTTGTATTCAGTTTCTTGAGCTAATGATTTAACTCCATTGGTTAAAGTGCAAATGAGAATAATGGTAATCACCGATGCATGGCTAAAAAGCCCCAGGTAGTTTTTTTTCACGATTGTAAAATATTTAGTTTATGATGCAAATAGGATTACTTACAAATATACAAAATTTTATGATGTGTTTAGATTTGGAATAGTATATAAAATTTTCAATTCGAAAAACGTACTAAACATTGATATCAGGAATAGATATATTGGTGTGTCTTCTAGGGCATGGAGGAAGCACCAGGTCATCTTCTTTTGGTTTATATTTGGCTTCCATACAATCAGACGGATCGCAACAGGTTTGACATACCCGTTTAAATGCCCTGAAGTTCTTCAATTTGACATCGGTTGATAAAAAATCTTCTTTAACAGGTTCTTTTTTTAATAAATCGGTACTTAAGTATTTTTTGTTTGAATCTGAAAATACAGTGACAATTACTGAATCTGATCCCATCATATTTTGTAGTTTAAGTGCACCCAGGAAATTTGCCCCGGATGAAATCCCAACACCAATTCCTAAAATTTCCGCCAGTTGTTGAGACATTATAATCGCATCACCATCATCCACTTCAACAATCGAATCGAGTTTATCCAATTCAACGATTGCGGGAATAAACTCATCAGAAATACCCTGTATTCTATGTTTCCCAACCCGATAACCTGTTGATAAAGTAGGGGAGTTGGCAGGTTCAAGAGGATGTATTTTGATATTGGGATCTACTTCTTTTAGATATTTTCCTGTTCCCATTACAGTACCTCCTGTCCCAACCCCTGCTACAAATGCATCTGGTTTCAAATAACGATATCTTAACTGCCAATACAATTCAGGACCTGTTGTCATATAATGTGCTTCCAGGTTATCCTTATTAGTAAATTGACTGGGTAAAAATGCATTCCCTAACTTTTTTGCTAGTTTTTCTGCCAAATCAATACTTCCTAAAAAACCACCTTCTTCCTTTGATACTAATTTGATCTCAGCTCCAAAGCTATGGATCAGGTTCTTGCGTTCATCACTCATCCAGTCGGGCATATATATAGTAACAGGATGTCCCAGTGCGCGACCAATAGCTGCAACTGATATTCCAGTATTCCCACTGGTAGCTTCTATGATCGGATCACCAGCTTTTAGTTTTCCTTTCTCATATGCCTGGCTAATGATATGAAGTGCCATACGGTCCTTAATACTTCCAGTCATGTTTAGATTTTCCGCCTTGGCATAAATCCTTCTGTTTTCACCTTTATAATCAAATTCCAATTCCAATAAGGGTGTGTTTCCAATCATTGTTGATAAACCCGGAATTCGTTTGTTTTTGTCGATCATTTTATTATGAATTTGAGTATTTAGATATGATGATAAAAATATATAATAATTTTAGGATATAAATACTTATGGACTAATTTATAAGGTGTTTAAATAAGTTAAATACAAGGTTGTTTTTAGATTGTGACTAATATTATTAATTTTGTCTGGTATTGAAAACATGTAAGTATGGAAAGGTATTTCAAAAAATTCAGGGATAATATTATTGGTAATGAATTGAATTTTAAATCCCCTTATGGAGATCAAACGATGATCTATGCCGATTGGATTGCCAGTGGAAGATTATACAAACCTGTAGAGGAAAAAATAACTGATACTTTTGGGCCATATGTAGGTAACACTCATACCGAAACATCCGAAACAGGTACCTTAATGACTAAAGCCTATCTGTTTGCGCATAAAAAAATTAAGGAACATGTAAATGCCGGGCCAGAGGACGTAATTATTACCACCGGTTTTGGTATGACAGGTGTTGTGAATAAGTTTATCCGGATTTTAGGACTCAAACATTGCGGATTTTTACAAGGAGAAGAATGTCAGAAAGAAAAACAAAAACCGGTCGTTTTTATTACCCATATGGAACATCACTCAAATCATACATCCTGGTTTGAAACCATTGCTGATGTTGTTCAAATACCACCAGGAGACGGATTGCTGATCGATCTTGATCATTTAAAGCAGCAGCTTGAATTATACAAAGACCGAAAGGTGAAAATTGGCTCTTTTACTGCTTGTTCAAACGTTACAGGAGTGTTTACACCATATCATCAAATGGCAAAACTGATGCATGAATACGGAGGAGTATGTTTTATTGATTTTGCCGCCTCAGCACCTTATGTTGACATGAATATGCATCCTGAGGAACCTATGGAAAAGCTGGATGCCGTTTTCTTTTCTCCACATAAATTTTTAGGTGGTCCGGGAAGCTCCGGTGTTCTGATCTTTGATTCAAAATTATATTCATCACATGCTCCTGATGATCCTGGTGGTGGAACAGTAGACTGGACAAATGCCTGGG
>DAOVYU010000341.1 GCA_030635465.1 Bacteroidales bacterium
CCCTTTTTCCAATCGGGATTTAATTTGCGCGTACCTTCAGGAGTTATGGTAATAAACAAGGAATTATAATGATTAAATAGATCAGCAATGGTATCAACTGTATTAGAACTTTTTGAACGGTCAATCGGAATTCCGCCCATCCATTTCAATAAAGGTCCTAAAAAGGAACCAAACATTTCTTTTTTGATAAGAAATTTCGCTTTTACACCGAGAACCCAGTAAGCCAACCTTCCCCAAATAAAATCCCACATGCTTGTATGAGGAGCCATAACAACAACACATTTGGGAATATCAGCAGGAATACCACCAACAATTTTCCAACCGGTAATTCTAAGAATAAATTTAGCGAATAACTGTATCATTAAAAATCAATTTCCAGACCAAGCTGATCTTTTAGTTTCTTTAAAGCTGGATTTTTTTCTGCCATTTTATTAAATTTCTCCTGTGGAGTATATGGCCTTTGATTTGATTCAACTTTGGTTACCTGTATATTTATTTGAATATGGAAATTATTAAGGGCTTCCTTAATCATTGGAATAAATTCAATAAACCGGTCTTCTATTTCCTTTTTTTGAATTTTATTATCTACAGTAAATTCAATAATATGATTGCTACCTTTTGTGGGCTTATGTTTTGTAAATGTGATAAAAAGATTATTATCACCTTTATATTTTCCTGCAACTAATTTCCAGACATTATCAAGTTGATCTTGCGAAAAGTCATCCGCAGGTTTATTGGTAATATCTTCAGGTTCTTCATTCTTTATTTCCCCCTCAGCAACTTTGTTGTTTTTAATGGAAATTGTGCCTGGTAAACTACCATTTTTAGCTACTATCTTTTTTTCCTGAACCGGAACAGGGTCTGGTTCGTTTACCTTAGATGCAGATGGTTGAGGTGCAGCTTTATATGCAGGAGGTGTTTTTTTAGTATGATCAACAGTTTTAGCAGATTGAACTGTGAATGCAGCCTGATCTATCTTACACATTTGCATCAATGCTAGCTCAAGGTGGAGATTTTTATTGTTACTGCTTTTATAGTTAATATCACATTTGTTATTGATCTCCAACGCCTTTAGCAGGAATTCCACCGATGAATTGCCAGATTGTTCCTGGTATTTTCCTTTAATATTTACCCCAACTTCAAGCAATTTAAGTGTTTCAGGATTTTTACAAACCAACAGGTTTCTCAAGTGTTCGCCGAAACCAATAATAAAATGCTGTCCATCAAAACCATTATCAATAATCTCATTTATGAGTAATAATGTCTCCTTTATATCACTTTGCAAAATGGATTCAACGATCTTAAAGAAATAATCATAATCCAGCACATTGAGATTTTCAATGACATTTTTATAGGTAATATTTTTCCCGCCAAAGCTAACTATCTGATCAAATATTGAAAGGGCATCGCGTAATGCACCATCTGACTTTTGTGCAATAATGTGTAATGCATCTGTTTCTGCATCTACATTTTCTTGTCCAGCTACAAAATTTAAGTGGCTTGCTATATCCTCAACAGTGATTCTTTTAAAATCATAGATCTGGCAACGTGATAGAATGGTGGGAATAATTTTATGTTTTTCGGTTGTTGCTAATATAAACTTGGCATAGGCCGGAGGTTCTTCCAATGTTTTTAAAAATGCATTGAAAGCTGATTGTGAAAGCATATGAACCTCATCTATAATGTACACTTTATATTTCCCTACTTGTGGAGGAATACGAACCTGGTCAACCAGATTACGGATATCATCAACAGAGTTATTGGATGCAGCATCCAGCTCATGAATATTGAATGAAGCTGATTGATTAAACGAAATACAGGATTCACATTCATTACAGGCTTCAAGATTCTCTGAGAGATTTATACAATTTATTGTTTTAGCAAGAATACGTGCACAAGTGGTTTTACCGACACCTCTGGGACCACAAAATAAAAAAGCCTGTGCAAGGTGATTGTTCCTGATTGCATTCTTGAGGGTATTCGTTATTGATTTCTGTCCGACAACGGTATCAAATGTTTGAGGTCTGTATTTTCTTGCCGATACAATAAAGTTTTCCATCCTGTTGTATTCCTGTATAATTGAGGTTCCAAAATTACAAACTTTTTACGATCCTTGTGGACTTCTATAACACATGTTAATAAGTTTTAAATCAGTGAGACTCAAATTTTGAGAAACAAAATTATATAGTCTCACTGATCCCGATCAAAGAGAGGGATCTCATTTGTTATAATTGCTGCGACTTTTATGAAAGGCCCGTAGGATTCCTTTGTAGTATCTAACTCTGAGCTACGATAATAAAGAAATTGTTTTATTATATAGTAGCTCTGTTTATAGGTAATTATTTTTATTGCTATTTTTGAAAACAATGAATACAACTAAGAAAAAACGCTGGTTTGAAAAACATCAGAAAACAAACTTTATAGCATTTTTAATAATTTCCATTTTTTTTCTTGATCTTATATCAGCGGCACTTTTTATTCCATATGATTTTAATGCTTTCCGTTGTCCTGATCCTTATTACCACCATGGACTTTTACCCAATCAAATCGCAATAAACAAATGGGGAGATAAAGTATTTGATGTGTATACAAATTCTCTTGGATTTAAAGATAAAGAAAACAGGATTGTCCCCTTGCAATCTGAGAAAAAAAGAATTTTGTTCATGGGTGATTCCTTTACAGAAGGAGTTGGTATGACCTGGGAAGAAAGTTTTGTGGGCATACTTGATAAAAACTTTCCTGATGTAGAAATTTTAAATGCTGGTGTAGTTAGTTACAGTCCGAAGCTTCATTATCTAAAACTTAAGTACCTGATCGAAACGGTTTCCCTAAAATTTGATGAAGTATATGTATTAATTGATAATAGTGACATAATGGATGAATTAACCTATGCTGATTTTATTCCATATGATGACAATTCAATACAAAAGACAGCTTATAAACTCAGGAATTACTTTTTTAATCATTCATACATCTATTATTCTATATCGAATTATATTAACAAAAGCCGAAGAAATCCCATTGCAGAAAGTTGGAATCCATTTAGCGGGCAATCAATTGCTGACGAATCTGCTTC
>DAOVYU010000344.1 GCA_030635465.1 Bacteroidales bacterium
CGTACAAAATCGTATATGGTGCATCTGGTATGCCCATTGTACGTTTTAAATCTCCATTTTTATCAACATACACTTCAATGTCCAGACCATGGCCATAAACAAATGGTTTCACATGTTCTATTTTCCCAACACAATCAATACAAATAGCAATCATCTTTACTCCTTTTTCAGCCAAAATTTCTTCATGGGCTTCACAAATGGAAAATAGATTTTCGCAACATTTGTTATCATATGTTTTAAAAAATACAAGGATCATCGGCATATTATTATTTGTGATGGTACTAGCATCAATCCGATTACCTTCAAGGGTAAAAAGATCGACAGATGGAAGTTCTCTTATTTGAGCGGTTAATGATGTTACCAGGCATAGATACAAAACCCATCCTGTAACTAAAACTTTTGGTTTCATGGCTTATTTGGTTTTAGTGGTTTTTGGAAATGGTAATATACAAAATTTTTGGCTGCAAGTCAAGTGAAATTGCACATAAAATCAAAGCTTAATTTCCTCGAATGTCTTGCATAAAATAAAATATTAATTTTGCACCCTGAATATTTATATGAAGTGATGGTTAAAATCCGCGTTACAAAAGAATTTACTTTCGAAATGGCTCATGCTTTGTTGGGTTATGACGGCTCCTGCAAATATGTTCACGGGCATTCCTATGGTTTATCAGTTACAGTTATTGGCACTCCTATTGAAAATGAAACAAATCCAAAATTAGGAATGGTCATAGATTTTGGTGATTTGAAAAAGATTGTGAAAGAAACAGTAGTAGATGAATTTGATCATGCTCTGGTTTTAAATAACAAAACTCCTAAGGATAGCTTTAAACAGAAACAAGAATTGTTTGATAAGATAATTTTTGTGGATTATCAACCTACGAGTGAAATTATAATTGCAGATTTTGCTGATCGCATTGCTAAAAAACTTCCTGGTGAAATTAAACTTTTCAGTTTACGATTGAGAGAAACAGCCACATCTTATGCAGATTGGTTTGCTGTTGATCAGGTATAAAATATAACTTTGGTATTATTTAAATACTTCGTTTATCACGTCCATGTATATGCTTCCAAACGTGAGCACACACCATGTCTTCAAAACATTTACCTCATCTTTTCTCAACCATCTTAATGATTTTTGAAGCTCTTTTTTAAATAAATCCCTATTAAAGCTTACTTTTTGTAAAACAGTTTTAGTGTACTTTAACATATCCGGTACTAATTTTTTATTCGTTTGGAATTGATTTTAAACAGTTCCTTAATAATTTGTTGGTTAAAAAGGTCAACAAATGCAATCTAAATGTATACCAAACTACTCAACCATCTGAACTATCGTCTTTTAGAAGTTGAATTGTATGTTTCATATTTTTCCTTTTTTGGAAAAAACGTTATAATTTGCATCATTTAGAAAGAACATAATGCCCTAATTATGTTTGATAACGTTAATTTTAAAAAAATCTTATCCCACGACATGCAATTAACATAATTTTAACTTTTAATTTTTGTCCGATATAAAAAACCATTTTCAAACGGTTGAAAAATAAACTTAAAATAGGTTATTTATACTGATACCTAGTTGATTTTCCAGCTTTTAAGCAAGTATGGAGTACATCGAAAAAACTCTATAAAAAATTGTAATTTTTCTTGGTTTAATCAAAAATAAAACGTTTAACTTTGCCTCAATTTTAAATCATTCAGGATGACTACCAAACAGCAAAAGGTAGTAGAATTAGAAAATGTTGTAGTGAGGTTTGCAGGTGATTCCGGAGATGGAATGCAGCTTACCGGAGCTCTGTTTTCTGATGCTGCTGCGATCGCAGGAAATGATTTTGCCACTTTCCCTGACTATCCCTCTGAAATTAGAGCACCCCAAGGAACTGTATCTGGAGTTTCAGGTTTTCAAATTCATTTTGGCCACAAAGAAATTTTCACCTCTGGTGATTTGGCTGATGTACTTGTTGCCATGAACCCGGCACCCTTAAAGAAAAATCTGATTTGGGTAAAAGAAGGTGGAACTATTATAGTGGATACCGACACCTTTACTGACAAATCACTTGTTAAAGCAGGGTACGAAATCAATCCGCTTGATGACAAATCATTGAAAGACTACAATGTAATCAAAGCCCCCATTAGTTCTTTAACAAAGACAAGTGTTGAAGATATGGGCCTTGACAATAAAATAGTCATGAAGAGTAGAAATATGTTTGCATTGGGGATAATGTTCTTTATTTTCAACCGCAAGCTTGAAACAGCTGATGAATATTTTGAGCAGAAATTCGCAAAAAATCCGTTGGTTGTTGATTCTAATAAGAAAATACTCCGGGCGGGCTTTAATTTTGCTGAAACAATTGAAGCCCTGAATTCCATAACATATAAAGTTGAACCGGCAGCACTGGAAAAAGGCAAATACAGGAACATCACAGGAAATACTGCAACAGCCTGGGGATTACTGGCTGCAGCTGAAAAATCCGGCAGGAAGCTTTTTTTGGGCTCATATCCCATTACTCCGGCTACAGAAATATTACAGGAACTTTCCAAACACAAATCCCTGAATGCAAAGGTACTTCAGGCTGAAGATGAAATTGCAGGAATCGTTTCTTCTATTGGAGCAAGTTTTGCAGGCGCATTTGCTGTTACCTCAACATCAGGCCCAGGCTTATCATTAAAAAGTGAAGCCATTGGTCTGGCTGTAATGACTGAACTACCCATTGTTATCGTTGATGTTCAACGGGCAGGGCCATCCACAGGATTGCCGACAAAATCAGAACAATCTGATTTAATGCAGGCATTGTACGGACGAAATGGTGAAGCACCGGCTGTTGTTATTGCAGCTTCTTCATCTTCAAACTGTTTTTATTATGCATTTGAAGCGGCTAAGATTGCGATGGAACACATGACACCCGTAATCTTGCTTACCGATGGTTACCTTGCAAATGGTTCAGAGGTATTTAAAATTCCAAAAATGGCAAATATGTCATCCATTAACCCACCCCTTTGTGAAGCAAACGATCCTGATTACTTTCCATACAAAAGGGATCCTGAAAAGTTAAACAGATCATGGGCAGTCC
>DAOVYU010000115.1 GCA_030635465.1 Bacteroidales bacterium
ACTCACGCTTTTGGGGTTTTGTTCCAGAAGATCATGTGGTTGGAAAAGCCTCTTTTGTATGGTTATCCCTCGATCCTGAAAAATCTTTGTTTGGAGGTAAAATTCGATGGAATAACTTGTTTAGGGTCATAAGGTAAGAAACAGAAAGTTAGAAGCTTGAAGATGGCAGATAAAAGATGTTAAATCTTAACCCGAATTTTGTAACCTGGAACAATATAAACATCAGATAACGAACAATAGAATAAAAAATAGAAATAATAACTTAAAAAATAAATACTAATTATAAGATGAAGAGTGCAGAAATTCACACCGATAAAGGAGTTATGAAAGTAGATTTTTACGAAAAAGATGCTCCAAATACTGTAGACAATTTTATTAAGCTGTCAAAAAAAGGATTCTATGATGGACTAACATTTCATCGTGTAATACCCAATTTTGTGATTCAGGGTGGTTGCCCAAATGGTGATGGTGCAGGTGGACCAGGATATACCATTAAATGTGAATTGGATGGCGAAAACCAGTACCACGATAAAGGTGTTTTGTCAATGGCTCATGCCGGGAGAGATACCGGAGGATCACAGTTTTTTATCTGTCACAATCGTGAAAACACCCAGCACCTTGACAGGAACCATACCGCATTTGGTAAGGTGGTAGATGGCCTTGAATTTGTTGATGAAATTGGCCAGGGTGATGTGATACAAAAAATCGTAGTTTTTGAAGACTAATAAATGTTGAAAAAATAGTATAATGAAAAGGACAATAAATATAATTTTATCACTGGTAATTTGTCTGGTGATTTATTCAGGTCAGGCACAAGCAGGAGGTAAAGATTTTAACGGAGTTATTGTTTATAATATCTCTTACGGGGAAACTGATATGGATCCGCAAATGGCTGCGATGATGCCCAAGACCATGAAAATGAAAATCAAAGGCGAAAGTTCTCGTACTGAAATAAGTATGGGCATGGGAAGTACTATTGTAGTTTTTAATGGCGAAACCAAATCCGGCTTTACTTTGATGGATATTATGGGTCAGAAATATGCCATGGAAATGACTGCAGAGGAGTTGGAACAGGATATTGAAAAAGAACCTGATATGGATGTTGAAGTCACTGGGGAAACAAAGGAGATTGCAGGCTATAAATGTAAGAAAGCTATTGTTAAATCAAATGAAAGCGGTGCTGAAGATATGGAAATGGTAGTCTATTTTACAGATGAGTTGGGTACGGGTATGCTGAATTATAATAACCCGGTATTTAAAGATGTACAAGGCGTAATGATGGAATACTCATTGAAGGAAAATGATATAAATATGACCTTTACCGCTATCAGTGTTACAAAACAAAAAGTATCAGATGATGAATTTGAAATTCCTGAAGGTTATAACGTAATGACCATGTCGGATTTTGAAAATATGTTTGGCGGACACTAAAAAAATACAAATAGCGTTCAATTGTTGAAAAATCCTCTGTTTAGAGGATTTTTTGTTTACTGTGCTTTTGAGTATTTATTACATTTGCACTGAATTTGAAATGAAGCGTTTAATGGCAAAAAAAACAAATAGCCTGAAAGAAAATACATCAAAAAATAAAAAAACTTCCAGTAAGAAGAAAAAACAGGATGGCAATAGTTCTTTCAAAGCTGTTTTCACTTTTTTAAGAAGTGAAAAATTTCAAAGGATAACTGGATTGTTTTTTGTCCTGTTTTCACTTGTCTTGTTTATTTCTTTCATTTCTTATTTTTTTACCTGGCAGGCTGATGATTTTATTCCGCCAGGTGACAATGCCAATAATTGGATTGGAAATGCTGGTAGGGCTATTTCAAAATTATTCATCGAGCGCTGGTTTGGAATTGCATCTTTTGTGTTTGTATTGTTATTCTTTATTTATGGTATTCGCCTAGTATTTAAAGTTAGTTTACTCCCATTAGGAAAAACTACACGTATTTCTGTGCTCTCCTTAATCTGGTTTTCAGCAACATTGGGTTTTTTATTTGGAAATAGTTTTACACTTTTAGGTGGTGGATTTGGAACCTTTACATCAGGTTGGCTGGAGCAGGCATTGGGTAAAATTGGAGCAGGTATTCTATTATTATTCATTTTGCTCAGTTTTCTTATTGTAAACTATAATATCTCTTTAAGTTTTTTAAAAACATTGTCTTTTTTTAAGAGAAAAGAGAAAGCTAATCCTGACTCAACAGGTCAGCGAAAAGAAGATATATACAATACTGTTGAATTTTCAGTTGATGATGAGGCTGATAGTGGTGGGTTTTCAGCCATTGAACCAGAACAAAAATCTACCAACCCAGGTGGAAATACTGAAATGGTAGAGCCATTAATAGTAGTTGAGCCTGGCGTGGAAAAAAAGAAACATGAAAATTCGGAAGAAATTGATTCAGATCTTGAATTAACCATTGAACAGGCAACTGGTGATCAACCATTAGCTGATAATGAGAAAAATGGTGAAGTAATTGATCATAAAAGCATTGATGAACCCTACGACCCAAGGCTCGATCTGCCACATTATAAATTCCCATCACTGAATTTGCTGGACGACTATGGCAGTGATGAAATCAATGTTCAGAAAGAAGAATTGGAGCTTAACAAAAACAGGATTGTTGAAACACTGAATAATTATTCTATCCAGATAAAAAAGATCAAGGCAACTATAGGTCCTACTGTTACTTTGTATGAGATTATTCCTGCTGCAGGTGTGCGGATTTCCAAAATTAAAAATTTAGAAGATGATATCGCATTAAGTTTATCAGCACTTGGTATCCGAATAATTGCTCCTATCCCTGGAAAAGGAACTATAGGAATAGAAGTGCCAAATCAGAATCCAGATATTGTTTCCATGAAATCAGTGCTCGGATCTGAGCGATTTCAGAGTGGTAAATATGAATTACCATTTGGAATGGGTAAAACTATTTCCAATGAAAGTTTTGTGGCTGACCTTACGAAAATGCCACACCTTTTAATGGCTGGAGCAACCGGACAAGGAAAATCAGTTGGATTAAATGCCATCATCACATCTTTATTATATAAAAAACATCCTGCTGAATTAAAATTTATTCTGGTTGATCCGAAAAAGGTCGAGTTAACTTTGTATTCAAAAATTGAACGACATTTTTTAGCCAAGCTTCCCGACTCAGAAGAGGCAATTATTACCGATACAAGAAAAGTAGTACGTACCCTCAATTCGTTAAGTATTGAGATGGATAATAGGTATGAATTGTTAAAAGATGCACAGGTAAGGAATATTAAAGAGTATAATGTCAAGTTCAAGGCACGCAAACTTAATCCAACTCATGGTCATCGGTTTTTACCCTATTTTGTGCTGGTAATTGATGAGTTTGCTGATCTGATCATGACAGCAGGTAAAGAAATCGAAACACCAATTACCCGGCTTGCTCAGCTTGCCCGTGCGGTCGGAATCCATTTGATCATTGCCACCCAGCGTCCTTCTGTAAACATTATTACTGGATCAATCAAGGCTAATTTCCCAGCCAGAGTTGCTTTTCGGGTAATTTCAAAAATTGACTCCCGAACCATTCTTGATTCAAGTGGGGCTGACCAACTCATCGGACGTGGAGATATGTTATTTTCCACCGGAAGTGATTTGATACGATTACAATGTGCTTTTGTTGATACACCCGAGATAGATAAAATAACGGATTTCATTGGTTTGCAACGTGCTTATTCAGATGCTTATCATTTGCCCGATTATCAGGATGAAGAAGTAGAAGGAATTAATGAATTTGATCCCAATGACAGGGATGAATTATTTGAGGATGCTGCCCGCATAATTGTACAAACACAGCAAGGATCAACATCTTTATTGCAGCGGAAATTAAAGCTGGGATATAACCGTGCTGGCCGTATAATCGATCAACTGGAGGCAGCAGGTATCGTAGGACCATTTGAAGGAAGTAAAGCCCGGGAAGTAAAAGTAGCCAATGAGATGGCTTTGGAACAGTTTTTGAAAGATTTAGATGTAAAATAAAGAAATAATGAAGAAATTATTATTATTCATCATAACCGTTTCTATAACAATTTTTGGATTTTCACAGAATACAGATAAAGGTGATAAAAAGTCACGTGAAATCCTTAATCGCTTAACTGCAAAAACTGAGGCTTATGGTACGATAAAAGCTAAGTTTAACTATAAAATGAAAAATATTGAAGCAGATATTGATGAGAATACTGAAGGAACTTTATTTGTAAAAGGAAATAAATACAGATTACTGATTGCTGATCAGTTGGTGATAAGTGATGGTGTGACTATCTGGACTTATATAGAGGACGCTGAAGAAGTGCAAATTAATTCGGTGGAAGATTCTGAAGAATCCATTACACCCAGTAATTTATTAACTGCTTATAACGATAACTATAAATCGAAATACATCAAAGAAACTTTTCAATATGGCACAACTGTTCATTTGATTGATTTAACACCTAATGAAGGGAAATCTTATTACAAAGTCAGGTTGATCATTGACAAAGAAAAGGATCAATTATTGGAGATCACTATTTATGATAAAAATGGAAGTACATATTCATACATCATTAATAGTTTTATTCCTAACATCGAATTAGAAGATTCACACTTTACTTTTAATAAGGATGATTATCCCGATGCAGATATTGTGGATATGAGGTAGGTGGAAGTTCAAAGTTCAGGGTTCAGAGTTCAGAGTAGTCAATGCCTAAATAACGTTGACCGTTTTCACTAAGTTATTTTCATTATTTTGTGTTCTTAATTCCGTCGCTGACTTCTCACCGTCGGTTTTTTGTCCGTTACAAATATAACCATTTTCGAACTTTACCGGCGTCATTCTTTGTAACTCTATATGCGGCTTTTCATTGTTGTAAAGCCATACTGCACGGTCAACTTCTTTTTGCAATTCTTCAAAGTTGTTAATGCTCCTATGTTTTAAATAGTTGTTCTTTATTACCCCGTTTAGCCTTTCTGCTTTGCCATTTTCCCAGGCGTATTCACACATGCTGTTAACAAAGTTATACTTAGTAGTTAATTTTAAAAACTGCTTATCATAATATTGACCGCCACCATTTGAATGAAAAATTACACCATATAATTCCTGTAAATTTTTCATTCTTTGTTTAATAGCCATTTCAAGTGCCGGTAAGGTTGTACATTCAGTTATCAACCTTTTGGAAAGTTTATAACCCAATACCCTTCTGGAACAGGCATCTATTATAAATGTAATGTAATAGAACCTGCCATTGATCTCAAAATATGTAATATCACTTTGCCAAACCTGATTTAGCCGATTTATTGTTAAATTTATTAA
>DAOVYU010000384.1 GCA_030635465.1 Bacteroidales bacterium
ATGTAGCCCAGCGTACCTCATCCATTACTTCTTTGCCTCTAGTATCTTTTGTATGTTTTTCCTTGGTTTCCAGATATGTTATATCAATAAATATCCGCAGATCAACTCCTTCGGTTTTAATAGCATAGAGACCGTCTACAATAAGCATATCAACTTTATTAAAATCAGTACTAAGCCTATCTACCTGTTCGGTAACCAAATCAACACAAGGCATTTCTGAAACTCGGCTATTTTTAAAATCATTAATCATCTGATTGATTTCATCCCATTTGTATTCATTGAAACCGACTACATTCTCAATGCCTTCTTTAGACCGCCATTCGCGTCTTTCCAGTGGATGGGTATTATAAAAATTATCAGTATGCACAGGTTTGGCAAATATGCCATGTTTGCGCAATCCTTTTGCTATAACATGCGCCAGTTCTGTTTTACCTGATCCTGATTCACCGGAAATTGCAACAATATATTTATCCTTTTTTTGCTCCAAAATTTTTTCAATAATTGCCTCTCCAGCTTTTTTATGTTTTTCCTGGATTAATAAAATATCACCTAACATAATAATTTTCGATTTACAATTTTTAATTTTCGATTTGAAAAGAACATTGTTTATCAGTTTCCAGAATATATTGTTTCCCTTGAATGGAGATTTTCACATCTCTGTTCTTTTCATTATTTTGCACAATATCTATTGATTCTCTATTTACTGTACAGTTATAGTTTACATTCTTAAACTCAAATCTAAATGTTAATGACCTCCAATGATTGGGTAAGTGAGGTTCAAATCTGACTATATCTGATTTTAAATTTAATCCTGCAAATGATTGTAACGCAATCAATATTGTTCCTGCCATCACCCCAGCATGAATACCTTCACCGGTTGTGCCACCCTGAACATCAGCATAATCACTTGTTAGGGCATCTTTGTATAAATCCCAACTTAATTGTTGATCATTAATCATATTGGCTAACTGAGCATGCACAACCCTGCTCAATGTTGAACCATGAGATGTACGGGCGAGGTAATATTCCAGATTTTTCGAAAGGTAATCTTCAGATAGATAATAACCCAGATTCTTTAACATTTCAGTCACATCACGTTCATCAAGGTTGTAGAATGTTTGAAGGGTATCAGCTTGTTTGGCAACTTTATAATCATCTGCCGATTTCCCCTCAGCTTTGAGCAAACGATCCATACGGTAAATGTTCCCATATTTATCCCGATAATAATTCCAATCCAGTTCTTTTAATTCAGAATAACCATCATACTGCGACAAAATATCATCCTTTACAACAAGATTCATCTTTATCTGAATATCTTTCCATTTCTCCAATTCAGCATCAGTCAATTGTATTTTTGATTTAACCACCGAAACTGCATCACTCCCTAATTTATCCATCATCTCGAAAGCTCTTGACAGCGACCAAACCACCATTAAGTTAGTATATGTATTGTCTTTTAACCCACCTTTTTTGGATCCGGGATATTTCTCATGAAATTCATCGGGGCCCATTACATTCTTTATGGAGAATTTTCTTGTATCTGAATTATAAATAGATTTATTGGCCCAAAATCTGCAAATTTCAAAAAACATTTCAGCACCATAATTTTCCAAAAACTCCAAATCTTCAGTAACATGGATATATTGCCAGATATTATAAGCAATTGCAAGGGACACATGCCTTTGAAGAGAGCTAAAGTCTGGCCCCCACCTTCCGGTTAATGGATTCAAATGAACCACCTGGGTTTCTTCCCTTCCATCACTTCCACTTTGCCATGGAAACATCGCACCTTCATAACCATGCGCTATTGCGTAATCTCGTGCAGCATCCAATCTTTTATACCTGTACATCAATGCGGACTTAGCCACTTCAGGGAATTGAATATTATATAATGGCAAAATAAATAACTCATCCCAAAAAATATGGCCGCGATAGGCCTCACCGTGCAAACCCCTTGCTGTAATGCTAGCATCATAATTTACATTATTGGGCGACAAAGAGACCACTAGATGATATAAATGTAATCGCAATAGTTTCTGCGCTAAACGATCTCCTTCAATTTTTATATCAATCCTATTCCAAATCTGTTCCCAATTTTCAGCACTGGTGATTTTAAATTCATCAAATACCTTATTATTTAAAGCAATGATTGCATCCTTTTTGGGATCATCACTATCCCACTTTTGAGAAGTATATATTGCAACCAGTTTCTCAATTTTTATTGATTCATTTTGTTTACAATCAATTTTAATCTCAGTGCTAACTGAAGATGCATTTGTATCTATATTGAAAACAGGATTTATAGCTGAATTTGCTCTACTCACATTTAGTTTTGCAGCCAGTGCAATATCAATTTCTGATTGAGTAGTTTTTACAACCAAAAAAGAAGTTTCCTTGTCACCACCCTGCTCCACCGGCCTTAAATGTTTTTGGTTCAACTGCCGGTAGCGTTCCACTCCATCATTAATGATATTGCCGTCAATACCAGATTCAAAGGTGATATGCCCTGAGTAATTGAGTGGTGTAATTTCATATGAAATCCCGGCAAGATGGGGATTATCCATGGAAGCAAATCTTTTTGAATAAATCCTGGTTTCTTTTCCTGTTTTATCTTTAATGGTGATTTTTTTTGTAAGCAAACCAGAAGCAAAATCTAATTTTCTTTTAATGTCCAGAATTTCAACTTTATTAATTTTTATCCATTCATCATCACCTATTTTAAAACGGATGAACAAACAGTTAGGGGCATTTACAAAGTCTTCATTCTC
>DAOVYU010000031.1 GCA_030635465.1 Bacteroidales bacterium
CAGAATAAATCATAGAGTCACGGTCATGGACATCAATTACTCGGGATAATGTTTCTGTGCCAATTACAAGGCATTTCTTCGCTATACCATTTCTAATAAAAGAATCAGCATGAATAACGCCCTGTATCCAACCCGGACATCCAAAAATCAAATCGTACGCAACACATTTTGTATTTCTAATTTGCAGTTTATGTTTTACCCTGGAGGCCAGACTAGGGAGTGTATCAGTCTGAATTGTATCTTTAATAATATCTCCAAAATCCTGAGCTACAATAATCTGATCCAGTTCTTCTGGATCAATATTGGCATCTTCAATTGCTTTTTGGGCTGCAAATACCGCCATATCAGATGACTGCAAATCAGCTGAAACATACCTTCGTTCCTGAATACCTGTTATGGCTCGAAATTTTTCTGAAATTTCTTCATGCGGAATATCGAATACAACATTGTCGGTTCCATAAAATTTATTGTCAGCAAAATCTGGGTTTGTCACAACCTCAGTAGGTATATAGCTTCCAGTTCCTGTTATAATTGTGTTTAGATAGCTCATTTTTTTACCTTGAATAAACCATAATATTTATTTCACAAAAGTAAATATATATTAAGAATAAATTTAAATAAAAAAATCAACACTTAGTGTTTAACTATAATTAACATCTTTCTGCCTACGTTTTTATTAATTTTGTACTATAATTCTATATGATCAAACAGGTTATTTATACACTTGCAGTAGTCGCCATATTATTTGGATTCAATGGCTTTCTGCATTCACAATCCTTTTATTCTACAGAACTTCAAGGGTTGATTAAATCTGTGAATGGTGAATCCATCATAGAAGCTCATGTATTAAACTTATCCCATCAAACAGGCACCCTAACCAACAATGAAGGATCATTTCAATTACTCGCTAATAAATCTGATATAATTCAAATTTCATCAATTGGTTATAAAACGTTTTTATATGTTATTCCTAATACAGAGCAAGTTAAATTGGTGAAATATTTTACTTTAAGTGTTGATACAATTAATCTCGCCGAAACAACGATATATCCCTTCCCAGAGACTCTTGCTGAGTTAAAACAGGAATTTCTGGAGCTTTCAACTGAAGAAGAAAACCCTGCTATTAATTTACACCTGGATGATGCTGGGATTTTAGGACTTCCACAAACTGGAGCAATTATTCATGGCCCTTTTACTGCTCTATATGAAAAATTTAGTCGGAGTGCAAAATTACGTCGTAAATACCAGGCTTTAATTGAATACGAATACAAAAGGCAGGAGGCTGCTAAAATTTATAATGCCGAATTGGTAACGAAACTTACTGGATTGACATCTGAGGAAGAAATTGCCAAATTTATGGAATATTGCGAATTTGAATCGGATTTTGTGCTATATGCAAGACCCTATGATTTATATCTGGCTATTGAGAATTGTTTTTCTGAGTTCTCTTCTTACAATCATTAATCACAGTATAATATTCATAATTCTTTAAATTATAGTTGATTCGCAAAAAAAATATATTGATTTTGAGTAACCTATTTCAAATCAATATAGTATAACTCACCAAATCTAAATACGTGGTAAAATTCAATATTATGAAACTAGCAAAACTTGGTATTATTCTAATCAGCTTTTTAACGTTATTTTCAGCTTGTTCGTTTGAAGATGAAATCCAGCTCGATCCTGGGAAATTAATTGTTTATAACAATTCCAATAGTTCCTTCAATTTATCGATTGAAAACTCAAACCTACAGGGTCAATCTGAAATTATTGAGTTAACTGTTGATGCAAATACTTCATTGAATATCCCACTGGATAAAGGATATAATTACGAAGTTATTGCAATGGAGGTATTTGGGGGACAACCTGAGTTGAGTATTTATTCAACATCAATTACGATTGAAGCTCATAAGGATAGTGAATGGCATATACCTACTGATTGATCAAGAAATTACATTTACATTCACAAAAAAAGTCAACAATCCATTTTATAGATTGTTGACTTTTTTTGTTATCTTTAAACGATCATTTTAAAACATTCAACAAATGAAATATTTAACCTTATCCATTGCTATAGTTTTGCTATTTAATTTTTCTTTCAATTCATTAGCCCAAAATGAAAAGCCAAATCTAAAACCATCACTCCAAAAAATCTGGGAAACGCCGGATCTATTGACTACATGTGAGTCGGTATGTTATAGCAATGCAACAAAAACAATTTTCGTATCATGTATAGATGGGAATCCTACAGATAAAGACGGAAATGGATTTATATCTGAACTATCTATAACTGGGGATATTATTACTTTAATGTGGGTTACCGGTTTAAATGCGCCAAAGGGTATGGGAATTTTTGGCAACAAACTTTATGTAACTGATATTGATAGAATTGTGGAAATTGATATTGAAACTGCTATGATATCAAAAGAATACAGAGTAGAAGGAGCAAATTTTTTAAATGATATTACAATTAGTCCGGAAGGAGATGTGTACATTTCTGATATGTCAACTGCTAAAATACACCGAATTAAAAAAGGAATTCTTGAAACCTGGTTTACAAGCGAAGAATTTATAAATCCAAATGGGTTATTTTATGAAGATAAGGAGCTTTTAGTAGGAACACGCAATGGGATTTATAGTATTCGAATTGAAGATAAAAGATTGTGGCATTTGATAAAAGAAACCGGAGGTATAGATGGGCTTGAGGCTGATGGTAAGGGTAGTTATATCATTTCTGATTGGCAGGGAAAAATCCAATTGGTAAATATTGAAAAAGATCCAGTTCTCTTATTGAATACTTCAGATAAAGGGATAAATGCTGCTGATATAGAATACATTCCAGAAAGAAAAATGCTACTCGTACCTACATTTAGTGATAATCGGGTGATGGCATATGAATTATTATATTAAAGATTAAATCTCCTATTATTAACAAAATTTATAGTTTCAATATGATACGCTTTTATAATTTGGCGTGATATATGTATTATTTCCACAAGTTAACTAAATGTTGAATTTAATAAATAGCAAACAATGAAAACAATCGTTTTAGGATTATTAGTAATAGCATTTCAAATAGGGCTTGCTCAAAATATTGCATACATTGAAACTGATAAAATTATTGAAAAGATGCCCTCTTACCAGCAAGCAACTGAAGAAATAGAATCACAGATTAAAATATGGGAGAGTGAGGTGGAAGCTAAATTTAAAAAAGTTGAAGACTTGTACCAGGATTATGTAAAAAATGAGACACTATTCCCGGATGAAATAAAACAAGAAAAACAAGAAGAAATCATTGATGCAGAAAAGCAAGCTAAAGAATTCAGGGAACAGAAATTTGGTCAAGATGGAGATTTACAACTTTTACAGGAATCCAAACTCAAATCACTACAAGATACAATCCTGCATACTGCACAGAGAATTGGGATAGAAAAAAGTTATGATTACATTTTTGAGAAATCACCTGAAACTAACTGGATATACACCAATCCTGAACATGACCTTACAGAATTAGTTATTGTTGAGTTGGGACTAAATAAATAAATCCAACAGATTTAAAAACTAAAAAATATCTGGCTGTGCTCAACCGGATTGATACACATAACAGGAATCTGAGCTTCATTAAACATGATTTTTTCGTTCCATGGACCTAAATTAAAATAATTAGTTCCAATTTGAGGTTCAGTTAATATCATGATTAAATCCATATTGTTTGATGCTGCAAAACCTATTAATTGTTTAGCAGAGTCCCCTGACTTATCAGCAGATTCAATGGTATATTTTACACCTTCCTTTTTAAACTCCTGAACAATTTGTTTGGTAATGATCTCAATACGACTCATTTCAGCTGGGTCACTAACTTTTTCTTTAAAAATATGGATAGTAGCATCAAACCTGAGTGCTACATTCTTAGCAATCATTACTTTTTGTCTTGCTTCAGTAAAAGTATTAACTGGAAATAAAATATTATTATACCCGGTAAATTTCTTTTGCTGGACAACCAGTGTAGGAACCTGAGCTTTCGTTAATACTTTCAACGCAAAACTCCCAAAAATATGCTGGAATCCTTTTTTTCCGTGTGTACCCAGGATAATGATATTGGCACCAATATCATCAGCTTTTTTATGGATTAAATCAAAAATACTCCCATCTTCGTATGCATACTCCATCTCCACATTATATTTTAATCGAAACTCATCAATCAAACCTTCCAGCTTTTCCTGAACAGCTTTATTAATACTTTCAGTCCCCTTAAAGTAGGTATGGGTATTTTTATCAATCACATGATATATACGTACCTTAAAGTTTTGGGATGCAGCAATTTTTAAACCCTGGTCAATGGCATTGTGACAGACTTCCGAAAAATCTGTTGGAACTAAGACAATATTATTTAATTTCATTTGTAGTAGACGTTTTGTGAAGTCAACAAAAATATAAAAAAAAGCCACCCAAAAGGTGGCTTTACACTTTATTTGCTTTTATCAGGATAATCTGGAACATCCGGCCAGCCTTCAGGCCAGTTTTTTAGTTCTTCCAATATCACTTCAATGGCTTTATTTAATTGTTCATCATCACCAATATATTCTTTGGCTGGATCATTATCAACTTCTATATCCGGGCTAACTCCACTACCCTCAATAACAAACTCTTTTCCTTCGCGGTCGTAGGTCGAAAATTCCGGTTTCCTTAAATCACCACCATCAATTAAAGGCAATGGTCCCCTGATTCCAACAACACCTCCCCAGGTTCGTGTTCCGATTAATGTACCCATTTCGAGGGTTTTAAACTGATATGGAAAAAGGTCACCATCGGAAGCAGAATAATTATCGATGAGCATTACTTTTGGACCGTACATTAATCCAGCAGGTCCTGTTCTTGGAGATCCATTACGACTCACGCGCATCAGTGTAAGTTCACGTCTTAATCGTTCGATGATCATGGGAGAAACATTCCCTCCTCCATTACCACGGTCATCAATAATCAAAGCTCGCTTTTTCAATTGAGGATAGTAATATTTTACAAATTCATTCAAACCCTGAGCACTCATATCAGGAATGTGGATGTAACCAACCTGGCCATCAGTGGCTTCATTTACTTTATCAATGTTGCTTTGCACCCAGTTATAATAGTAAAGTTTAGCTTCATCTCCGAGAGGTAGTATTATAACATCTTCAGCACCATCCAGATTAGGAGAGTGATTGATTGACAGCAGTACTTGCTTTCCGGCTGTACCAACCAAAGAAGCATAAATATCAACCATATCATTGGTTGGCTTTCCATTAACTTTAACAATGTAATCGCCTTCATTCACATTTACACCAACTTCAGTAAAAGGAGATCGGGTATTTTTTGTCCAATTTTCACCTTTTAAGATTTTATCAATCTTATAAAAGCCTGATTTATCTTTGCTTATTTCGGCACCAAATAAACCTGTTTTTATCCTTTTTGGCTTAGGTTTATCCCCACCATTTATATATGCATGACCAACACTAAGCTCACCAATCATTTCTCCCATGATATAGTTTAAATCATTCCTGTTATTAACATAAGATACGAGAGGTTCATACTTGGTATGAATAGCCTGCCAATCTAATCCATGCATACCAGGATCATAAAAAAAGTCACGCATCTGACGCCATACTTCATCAAACATTTGTTCCCATTCTTCTTTTAAATTTACCCATACTTTCATATTCGATAAGTCTACAAAGTCTTTAGCAGATATTTTCCCTTTTGGCAGATCAATAATAGCATATTTACCATTGGTACTTAATACCATTTTTTTATGATTTGCAGTAATGATGTAACTTCCATAATCGCCAAGTTCTGTTTCCTTTTTCTTATCAAGATCGTAAACCTTCAGCTTAGATTTTTCCTGAGAACTTTTACCCATGCAATAATAAACGCTATTATTGATTATATTTAAACTCCAATAATAACCTGCTTCTACAGGTAATCCAATAATCCTGTCAACTATACCATCAAAATCAATTTGAATATCATCCGATTCTTCAGCTTTATCTTCCTTACCATTTTCTTCTTTTTCTTCTTTGGACTTTTCTTCTTTAACTTCAACAACATCATTTTCGGGCTTAAACGGATTTTCAACATCTTTTCGTAAGGTCACAAAATAGAGTTGAATCATATCCCGGTAAGCATGATTCCATTCAGTCCAGCTATATATCGGGCTAAAATCCCTGGATGAACTAAAAAACAGATATTTACCATCAGAGCTAAAGGTTGGATCACCTGAAGAATACCAACTATCAGTAACAACGTTTTTCTCTTTTGAATCTAAATTATAAATCCATATCCTGGTCATACCATCCCGGGTGGGCAGTGGGTATGTGATCCATTTACTGTCTGGTGACCAGTTATATGTGCGAATTTCACCATCAGGTGTTTCATCAATAATGGTTATTTCTTTGGATTCAATATCCACATATTTCAATTGCTGCAAACGATCGGACCACAATAATTTTTTACTATCGGGAGACCATATTGGATTGTATTTATAATTGCTACTATTTTCTGTTATTTGAATTGCTGATTCACTCCCATCCTGCAATTGAATATAGATTTCATCTTCTCCTGTTCTGTCAGATATATAGGATATATATTTGCCATCAGGCGACCATTCCACATTGCGATCGTGGACACCAGATGATTGGGTTAGATTTGTGGTGATTCCATGTTCAGCCGGTACAGTAAAAACATCTCCCCTGGCTCCTAATGTCAATCTTTTACCATCAGGCGAAATTGCCCAGCTTTTGATCATTTTGGATGCATCTTTTACTTCATCTCGACTACCCAAAAAATCTTCTGCAATTGTAATTGAAATTTTTGTTGCCTCTTCTGATTCAATATCAAAATTGTATAAATATCCGCCATTTTCATAAATGATTGAGTTACTACCTAAAGAAGGGAATTTAATATCGAATTCAGTATAATTGGTAACTTTCCTTGTTTCTCCTGATTTTGTGTTATAAACAAAAAGGTTCATTGTGCGATCACGATCTGAAAGGAAATAAATATCTTCACCATACCACATTGCTTGAATATCCTGTGCATCATTGTTTGTGATATTTATAGTTTCCCTGGATTTAAAATCGTAAATCCATATATCATCAGCCATACCACCTTTATAATACTTCCAGGTACGAAATTCCCTAAATACACGGTTAAATGCTAACTTCTCTTTATCAGGAGAGAAACTACAAAATCCTCCGGAAGGTAATGGTAGCTCTTCAGACAGACCACCATTTACATTCGCCAAAAATAATTGTCCTTTAAAAGAGTTAAAAGATTGTTTTCTGGAACGGTAAACGATTTGCTCTTCATTCTTCCATGTCATCACAATATTATTAGGACCCATTCTGTCAGAAATATCGTCCCTCTTTAAAGTGGCAGTATAAGTTAATCGTTTTGGAATACCTCCTTCCGCTGGCATCAGGTAAACTTCAGTATTTCCATCGTATTGTGCAGTAAAAGCAATCTGCTTGCCATCTGGTGAGAACCGGGCAAACATTTCATATCCGTCATGATTGGTCAATTTTCGTGCAATACCACCCTGCTTGTCAACGGTATATAAATCACCAGCATAGGTGAAAATAACCTGATCACCACTAATCGCAGGAAACCTTAAAAGTCTTGTTTCCTCTTGTGCATTTAATCCATAAATAAAAAGTGTGGCAATACACACTAACATAAATTTTTTCATCATCCTGAATTGTTTTTAATTAAACATATTAAAAAGATACTCCTTCACGAATATTATGCCAGCAAAGGTAAATATTTAGTAGTGAACTAGATTGCATAGAGGAAATAAAATTAATCGGAGCATATTGCCAGATAGTGAACACTAGTTGTTCGCCCACGAACATACTAAAATAAGAAAAAGGGGGAAACTAACTTATTATAATACTAATTACAAGCACTTTTGTAAGCATCAACCTCCTGAAAGATTAATCCAATGGCCTGATCACTTATATCCTTTGTAAAAGAGGCATTTGTCCGAACAGTATTACAAACAATCCATGCATCACAATCCTGGC
>DAOVYU010000090.1 GCA_030635465.1 Bacteroidales bacterium
CTCGATAATTGTGACTTTGATGTATTTTCTGATATATTTAATAATTGACTTATCTCTTTGTGCGTGTAACCCTCAATTACATTCAGGTTAAACACCATTCTATAACCGGTTGGCAGTTCTCTTATCAGTTTTAGTAATTCCTGGACTGAAATTTTATCCAAGGCCCCTTCTTCCAAATTTTGTACTACCTCAGCTTTTTCAATTTCAATGTCGCGTAAATACTTGGCATTTTTTTTATACAAGTTTATGGCAGTATTTAAGATTGTCCTTCTAATCCAACCTTCCAATGAACCGTCACCCCTGTACGTCTTCAAATTTGAATAAACTTTTATGAAACCATCCTGAAGAATATCATCGGCCTCCATTTGATTTTTGGCAAAACGAAGACAGACACCGTACATTTTTGGTGCAAAGCGCTTGTAAAAATCTTCTTGTGCTCTAACCTCGTTTTGTAAGCACCGATTAATTAAGTCCTCTTCAGAATACATCGATGAGATAAAAAATCCTTACGGATTTCAAAACAACCCCTGTAAGCTGTAATTAATTACGAATGAACAAGTTACAATTAATTCGTAAAATTACATATTTATCATGGATTTACCAATTTTTACAGCATACAATTTTAGAACACTTTCTCAAAGAACGCATTTTAATAAGAAGCAAGCCTTCCACTTTTAATCTATCAAAAGACAAGAACCCATATCAAATGGTTGCATACGTTTAGTAGATAACTTTGCCTACGTTATACATTAAAACTCAGGAGAATAATTATTTAATGAATTTAATCTGTTAAGCTATTTGGTCCCATACTTAATGATCATATGTCATTGGTACTAGATCGCTATTTTTCAGATAATGAAAAGGATAAATTAATACATAAACAATAAACTGACTTATTAAAAATATTTTTACTTTCGCCACCTAATTAAAACTTCAAAATATTTACAAGATGGTTAAAAAAATAAACAGTTTATTGAGTTTGATCCTACTTTCAATTTTTGTTATCAGCTGTAGTATGGGTACTCAAAAGAAAACAACAGACCAAGAAGAAACTTCTTCAGAACCGATTTTAATGCAAAAAAATCTGCAAAAGTATGTTTCGGTTAAGTTAACAGCAGACATTTCTCATCTTAGTGACAATGAAAAGGAAATGCTCAAATTATTATTTGAAGCGTCAAAATTAATGGACGATATTTTCTGGATGCAAAATATCGGGGTTAAAGAAGAATTTCTTGCCACAATTGATGATCCGGATACTCGAGCATATGCAATGATCAATTATGGACCCTGGGATGAAATGGCGAACCTGAAACCTTTTATCGATACGTATGGTGAAAAACCGGCCGGTTCAGAATTTTATCCACATGATATGACAGAAGAAGAGTTTGAAGCATTCGATGATCCCAATAAAAAAAGTTTATATACTCTGATTAGAAGAAATGATGATGGTAGTTTGAAGACTGTTTGGTATCATGAGGCATTTAATGAGCAAGTAACAAAAACATCTGAATTATTGAAAAAAGCGTCTGAACTTGCTGGTGACAAGGAATTTGCTCATTATTTAGCACTGCGATCTGAGGCATTGTTAACCGATGATTATCAACCCAGTGATTTTGCCTGGCTGGATGTAAAAAACAACAATGTCGACCTGGTTATCGGGCCAATTGAAAATTATACTGATCAACTGTTTGGATACAAAGCTGCACAAGAAGCCTATATCCTGATTAAGGATAAGGAATGGAGTGATAAACTTTCAAAATATGCTACCTTCCTACCACAGTTGCAAAAAGAATTACCTGTTGACCCGGTTTATAAGCAGGAAACTCCAGGATCAGATGCAGACCTGAATGCTTATGATGTAGTATATTATGCTGGAGATTGTAACCTGGCAGGGAAAACAATTGCCATTAATCTTCCAAATGATGAGGAAGTGCAATTAGAAAAAGGTTCACGCAAATTACAATTAAAAAATACTATGAGGGCGAAATTTGATCATATTCTGGTTCCCATTGCTGACCAGCTGATTGCAGAAGATCAGAAAAAATATATCACATTTGATGCTTTTTTCTCTAATATAATGTTTCATGAAGTATCTCATGGAATGGGAATAAAAAATACAATCAATGGCCAGGGCTCTGTGCGACATGCATTGAAAGAACAATATTCAGCTATTGAAGAAGGTAAAGCAGATATTCTTGGATTGTACCTGGTAACCAAATTACATGAAATGGGTGAGTTTACTGAAACTGATCTGATGGATAATTATGTAACATTTATGGCTGGTATTTTCCGTTCAGTTAGATTTGGAGCTTCCAGTGCTCATGGTAAGGCCAATATGGTCAGATTTAACTTCTTTCAGGAAAAAGGTGCGTTTTCAAAAAATGAAAATGGAACTTATTCCATTGATATGGCAAAGATGCAGGAGGCTTCGAAAGAATTGACCCAAATTATCTTGAAATTACAGGGAGATGGTGATTATGAAGCAACTAAAAAACTATTAGCTGAAAAGGGTGTAATTATGCCTGATTTACAATCAGATCTGGATAAACTTACTGAAGCTGGAATACCAGTTGACATAGTTTTTGAACAAGGTCCTGAAATGCTGGGTTTATAAAGTAAAATGGGTAAGCTGAATAGTAAATATATTATGAATAATAAATTGCCTTATTCACCTTTTAACTTTTTACCATATTTACTTTTTTCATTTGTTCACATAGGTACACCAGAACTCATGTTTTCAAATGATATAAATGATTTCCCTAAAACTACTTGTATATAAAATGGATTGAAATCAATTCATTAGAAGAGATGGCATGATTTTCGGGAATGACTCATGAATTATAAAAAAATAAACGAAATATTCATTTTTAAAATTAATTTGTAATGAAAAAATTGACAATGTTTTTGATTGGGGTATTTACTTTTTCACTTCAGTCATTTTCTTTTACACCTCCTGATGAAGGTATGTGGTTGCCTATGTTTGTCGACAGACTCAATTATGTTGATATGCATGAAATGGGGTTACAATTAAGTGCTGATGAAATATATAGCATTAACAATTCAAGCCTGAAAGATGCTATCATTGGCCTTGCAACCAGTGGTACACCCAATGGATATTTTTGTACTGGAGAAATTGTTTCTGATAAAAGTCTTGTATTTACGAATCACCATTGTGGATTCGATATCATCCAACAACACAGTTCTATAGAACACGATTATTTAAACGATGGTTTTTGGGCTCGCAGTTTGGAAGAGGAATTGCCAAATGAGGCTTTAACTGCATCTTTTTTGATCAACATGGATAATGTTACAGATAGTATTATACCGTTTTTATCCGATACAATGACTTCCTCTGATAGAAGATCAACAATTAATGTAATCAGGGACCGCTTGACCAATGCTGCAGAAGAAGATGGAAAATATCATGTTGTTGTAAAGAGTTTTTATGAAGGAAATGAATATTACAGGTTTGTTTATGAAGTATACGAAGATGTCAGGTTGGTAGGAGCTCCACCTTCATCCATCGGAAAATTTGGTGGTGATACCGATAATTGGATGTGGCCAAGACATACCGGTGATTTTTCCATATTCAGGGTATATGCCGCGCCTGATGGATCGCCCGCTAAATATTCAGAAGATAATGTTCCACTCAAACCAAAACATCATTTACCTATCTCACTAAAAGGTATTCAAAAAGATGATTTTGCCATGATCTGGGGTTACCCTGGTGGAACCAACCGATATATGACTTCATATGGTGTTGAATACAATAATAATGATTTTGGCCCTCTTTTGGTTGATTTGCTCGGCAAAAAGTTAGAGATTATGAAGGAAGATATGGATGCTGATAGGGCTGTCAAGATAAAATATGCTTCTACTTACGCCCGACTGGCAAATGGATGGAAATATTATATAGGTCAGATAAAAGGTGTGAAAAAATTGAAAGTGGCTGATCAAAAAAGAGCTACAGAAGAAAAATTTACCAAATGGGTAGATGCGGATGAATCAAGGAAAGAAATGTATGGTAAGGCTTTACCTGATATTGAAGCAGGATATAAACAAATGGCAGCATCCATTGGACCAATGATGTACATGAACTTTGGATTAATGGGGCCTGACATTGTTAATTATGCACAGGAATTTGCGCAGTATGAACAGCAGTTAAGTGAAGTAAAAGATAATCCTGAAGCACCTGAGGAAACAGCTAAATCCCTACTGGAATCGGCTAAAGAACACTTTAAGGATTATAATGCTCCGACAGATCAAAAAATATTGGCAGGAATGTACCAAATGTATGCAGATGATGTTCCAGCAGATCAACACCCTGAATTTTTTAAAGCAATTACCAAATCTTATAAAGGTGATTACAATGCTTTTGCTGCTGAAATTTTTGAGAAGTCAATATTCACAAGTGAAGCTAAAGTAAAAGCATTTTTAGATAAACCAAGTGCCAAAAAACTGGCGAAAGATCCAGCCTATATTTTATCAGGAGATGTAATGATGGCATTTATGGGATCTATGGGCAATTATCGTGCTGCACAAGGTGCACGGAATACTGGAGATAGGTTATTTGTTAAAGGATTGCGCGAAATGGATCCGGATCTGGTGAGATACCCGGATGCAAACTCAACAATGAGATTGTCATATGGTTCAGTACAGGATTATTTCCCTGCTGATGCCATTCATTATGATTTTACAACGCACCTGAGTGGATTGATAGATAAAGAGGATCCCAATAATAATGAATTTATTGTACCGGAAAAGTTGAAAGAACTCTATAACAATAAGGATTATGGAAGATATGGAACAGATGGTAAATTGATTGTTGGATTTTTGACAACCAATGATATTACCGGAGGAAATTCCGGAAGCCCTGTAATAAATGGCAATGGTGAATTGATTGGATTGGCTTTTGATGGTAACTGGGAAGCTATGAGTGGTGACATTGCATTTGCCCGGGAATTACAACGGACTATTTGTGTTGATGCCCGATATGTTTTATTTGTTATTGACAAATTTGCTGGTGCTACAAACCTGATTGATGAGTTGACTATTGTAGAATAAGAATTAAAGATGGTTTAAAAAAGGGTTTGGTTTAATTCAATCCCTTTTATTGCGATCTTCAGATTGTCGGTGTGGCAAAAATCATATTGGAAAGTAAAAAAGAGCATGGTGTATATGCCATTTTATTTTCTGAACCGGAAAAAAAGAAAAAGATTGTTAAGAAAAATAAAGATTGATTATTTAATCAGAACTTTTTCTGCTGTATCAAAGTTAATACCAGTAATCCTGATAACATACATACCATTCGGATATCCGGAAAGATCATAACTTAATCTTTTCTGGTCATCACCAATAGTATTTTCAAATACAATAACACCCTGGGAATTATAAACTATCATTCTTCCCTGTTGTATGTTATTATTTAGTTCTGCAATAATTTTTCCATTTGTTGGATTGGGGTAAACTTTCAATTTATTGGAGTTCGAAATGTTGTTTTCTCCAATATCTGTTTGGATATTTACAGAAACATTATCAATAAAAAGATTATTACCAACCAGCCTGACCGATTCAAACATGATCATCACATTCGACTGACCAGCCCATTGCGAAATGTTTGTTTCCAGGCAGGCACTTCCGTATCCGCTTCCACACCAGTCATCAGCAACAGTTGGAAGAAAATTAAGGGTTAATGGAGAATGTGTAGCAAAACTGCCATTTCCGTCATCAGCAAGTTGCAGGATAGGAGTCCAGCTATTGCCACAGTCACCTGATA
>DAOVYU010000371.1 GCA_030635465.1 Bacteroidales bacterium
AAAAAGGGAAGTTTATGCGGATTAGGGAAAACAGCCCCAAACCCTGTACTTTCAACACTTACTCATTTTCGAGAGGAATATGAAGAACACATTAAAGGACATTGCCCTACAGGAAAGTGCTTGTCAATGATCCATTATGAAATAACTGAAAATTGCAACGGATGTACTAAGTGTGCACAGCGATGTCCGACTGATGCCATCGAAACAAAGCCTTACGAAATTCATACTATCGATACGGAGAAATGTATTAAATGTGATATTTGCAGACAGGTGTGTCCGGTTGATGCAGTAAGAACAGTTTCTAGTGTACGACAAATTGCATTCACAAATCATAAAAATCATAATAAATCAGATTAATCAGTGTCCTATAAAATGAAAATAATTGCATTTTTGAGTAATTTAAGAAATTCAGATATAACGATTTAATCGAAAATAATGCAGGAATCAAACAGAATAGAATTTAAACGTGAATTGTCATATTCACTTGAAAAGGATGTTGTAGCTTTTCTAAATTATCGAGATGGTGGTGCTATCTATATTGGGATTGATGATAATTCAAAAGATGTAGTCGGTATTAAAAATATTGACCAGGTGCAATTAAAAATAAAAGACCGTATCAAAAATAACATCCTTCCATCAACACTAGGCCTTTTTGATGTTATTCATGAAAATAAGGATTTAAAGGACATTATTAAAATAACAATTGCTAGTGGAACAGATAAGCCCTATTATTTGAAAAAATATGGCATGTCAGAAAAGGGTTGTTATTTGCGGATTGGAAGTGCGTCTGAGTTTATGCCATCTAAAATGATTGAAGAAGTTTTTGCACGCAGAACGCGAAACTCCATTGGGAAAATAAAGTCGCTAAAATCCGAACTTACTTTTGAACAGCTAAAAATTTATTATAACGAAACAGGGTTTAATCTTACGGATAAATTTGCTTCAAATCTTGAATTATTAACTGAAACCGGTGAATATAATTATGGTGCATACCTTATGGCAGATGTTAATAATGTATCGGTTAAAGTTGCTAAGTATAATGGTATAAACAGAGTAAACCTCATTGAGAATAACGAATATGGATTCTGTTCAATTGTTAAAGCGACAAAACAAGTCTTATCTAAGCTTGATGTTGAAAATCATACATTGACCAAAATAACCTCACGTGAAAGGGAAGAAAAAAAATTAATTGAGCCCATTGCCCTTCGTGAAGCAGTGATAAACGCTATTGTTCACAATGATTTTACCAATGAAATTCCACCTAAATTTGAACTGTTTTCTGACAGACTGGAAATTACTTCATCAGGTGGAATACCTCAAGGTTTGAATGAAGATGAATTTTTTAATGGCTATTCTGCGCCGCGAAACAAAGAGTTGATGCGAATTTTTAAAGATCTGGAATTGGTTGAGTACCTTGGCTCGGGCATTCCCAGAATTTTAAGTAAATACAATAAGGCTATTTTTAAGATTACCGATAATTTTATCAGAATAGTTTTTACATTTGAAATTGCGGATTCAGTAAAAGAAAAGGTTGGTGAAAAGGATGGTGAAGGGGTCGGTGAAAGGGTCGGTGAAAAGGTCGGTGAAAAGGTCGGTGAAAAATTAACTACTAATCAACTATTAATTATTGCCCTGATAAAAGAAAATCCATACACATCAGCAAAAAAAATCGCTGAGAATATTAATATATCAGTCCGAAAAACCGAAGATAATATTGCGAAATTAAAGCGAAAAGGACTATTAAAACGTATTGGTTCACCTAAAGGAGGCCATTGGGAAATTGTGGAAAATGAATAGGTTGACCTGATAAATAAAGTAATGATAAAACTCAAAATAGATAACATAGAAGTTCAGGTCAAAGAAGGAACATCGGTATTAAATGCCGCTGAATCGGCAGGCATAAGCATTCCAACTATGTGTTTTATGGAGGGTTTTTCAAATAATCCATCCTGTATGGTTTGTCTCGTGAGAGATAAAAATAACGGAGACCTGTTCCCTTCATGTGCTATGGAAGTAGCTGAAGGAATGGAAATTTTATCAGAAGATGCTGAGGTGAAAGAGGCTCGCAAAGATGCATTGGAATTGCTTATGAGTGATCATGTTGGTGATTGTGAAGCCCCATGTCGTATAGGTTGTCCGGCCTTTATGGATATCCCTAAAATGAACCGCCTCATTGCTGATGGAAAATTTAAAGAAGCTTTGATAAAAGTGAAGGAGGAAATTGCATTGCCTTTGATTTTAGGTTATATCTGCCAGGCTCCCTGTGAAAAAGTATGCAGAAGAGCTTCAATTGATCAGGCTGTAAGTATTTGTCAGCTTAAAAAATTTGTAGCCTCTTTCGATATTTATTCTGAAAACTCATATTTCCCAGCAAAAGCAAAAAGTTCTGGAAAAAGAGTTGCCATTATTGGGGCAGGACCTGCCGGACTGGCCTGTGCTTTTCATTTAACCATTGAAGGCCATGATTGTGTGATTTTTGACAGAAATCCCAATGCAGGAGGAAGCCTTAGAAATTTATCTGAAACTGAATTACCAAACCAGGCCTTAATTGAAGAGATAAATTATATAAAGAATTATGGAGTTGAAATTAGATTAAATCAAAATGTATCTCAGGATTATTTCGAAAAAATAAAAAAGGAATTTGATGCTGTAGTATTGGCTATTGGTGATAATGGAGAATCGACCAAAACTGAACCAAAAGTAAAGCTCGCATATAGTAATCTGAATGTGGATAAAAACACATTTGAAACAAATCAGGCTGCTATATTTGCTTGTGGGAGTTACGTTCGTAAACAAAATATGGCAGTTAAAGCAGTTGCCCAGGGAAAGTTGGCTGCCAGGTCCGTTAACAAATATTTATC
>DAOVYU010000181.1 GCA_030635465.1 Bacteroidales bacterium
GCCAGGAATTTTGAGATATTATAATAATTTAATTCAATGTTATCCACATTTGGAATATCCACATTCCTTGCAAACCAGGCAGCCTTCTTTAAACATCAGGCTCTCTTCTGCATCACATTCGGGGCAGGTACTTTTTTTATCTACCGTTCCATCCGGAATGAATTTCTTCAATGCCCTTACAACACCGTTTTTCCAGGTATTGATAGATTCACTATCGAATGTAAGGTTATCTACCAGGTTGATTGCATATGGTAATGGCATACCATGCCGTAAGATACCAGATATTAATTTGGCATAATTCCAGAATACCTTGTTAAACGACCGCGACAAAGCAGGTATTTTAATCCTATATCCGGCTTTATCATCAAATTCAAAATCATACCTGTTATTACCCTTATTATCCTTTGATTTCATTACCCAGCCATTATTTACCCAGGGTGGCAAATAAAATTCATCAGCTTTACCGGTAAAAATTTCATACGGTTTATTGTCAAGCAGGCCCACAACAGCAATCCATTTTTCGTAGTCGTTTTGGAATCTGACTATTTCGGCATCTAAAGTGTGTGGCCTTTTAGGTGCTTTGGTTTCCTGAAAAATGGTATTTGATTCCTCATTTTTGGTTTCATTACTGATCAGTACTCCATCCCTTGAACCATCTCTGTAAATGGTCATTCCTTTACATCCACTTTCCCAGGCGGTCTGGTATACATCACTTACAATCTCTTCTGATGCATCTTTAGGAAGGTTAACAGTTACACTGATAGAATGATCAACCCATTTTTGTACTTCACCCTGCATCCGTACCTTTTCCACCCAGTTGACATCGTTGGAAGTTGCTTTGTAATAAGGAGACTTTTGAATGATAAGTTGCAATTCTTCGTTGGAATAGGTCTTTACAGTTTCCACATCATAACCATTTATCTCTAACCAGGTAACAAATTTAGGATGAAAGACATTGTATTCTTCCCATGCATCACCTACTTCATCAGTAAAGCTAATCCGAACATCTTTATCATTGGGATTAACTTTTCTTCTACGCTGGTATGATATCATATATACTGGCTCAATCCCAGAGGTTGTTTGTGTACAAATGCTTACACTTCCAGTTGGAGCTATTGTGAGCATGGCTATATTTCTACGGCCAACACGTGTCATTTTCTCGTAAACTTTGGGAGCAGCTTTTTTAATCCGCTGGATGAATGGATTATTTTTTTCTTTTTCAATATTAAAAATAGGAAAAGCACCTCTTTGTTCTGCCAGATCTACAGAAGACCGATATGTTTCTATTGCCAGAAGTTTATGTACCTCCACTGAAAAATCTGTTGCTTCTTTTGTACCGTATCTTGAACCCAGAGCAGCAACCATATCTCCTTCTGCAGTGATTCCAATACCAGTCCGTCGTCCTTGTAATGCTTTTTCACGAATATTTTCCCAAAGGTTTCTTTCAGTACTTTTAATTTCTTGCTCTTCCGGATCAGCATCAACCTTAGCCAAAATAGCATCAATTTTCTCTACTTCCAGATCGATGATGTCATCCATAATGCGCTGGGCATATTGTGCATGCTTCGAAAAGAGTTCAGAATTAAAACTTGCTTCTTTTGTAAAGGGCTTCTCTACATAACTGTAGAGATTTAATGCAATCAGTCGGCAACTATCATATGGACATAATGGGATTTCACCACAAGGGTTAGTTGAAACTGTCTTAAACCCCATATCAGCATAACAATCAGGAATGGCTTCACGAGAAATGGTATCCCAGAATAAAATTCCTGGTTCAGCTGAACACCAGGCATTGTGAATAATTTTATCCCATAATTTACGGGCATCAACTTCCTTGGTAAAAACCGGGTTATCAGAATCAATGGGATATTGCTGAACATAAGGCTTATCACTGATAACTGATTGCATAAATTCATCATCGATCTTAACCGATACATTGGCACCAGTTACTTTTCCTTTGGTCATTTTTGCATCGATGAACTTTTCTGCATCCGGATGCTTAACAGAAATAGAAAGCATCAAAGCTCCTCTTCTGCCATCCTGGGCAACTTCACGGGTTGAGTTCGAATATCTTTCCATAAATGGAACTATACCTGTTGAAGTTAAAGCACTGTTTTTAACAGGACTTCCTTCCGGACGAATATGACTCAGATCATGACCAACACCACCTCTTCTTTTCATTAATTGAACCTGTTCCTGGTCAATTTTCATGATACCTCCATAAGAGTCTGAGTTTCCTTTATTACCAATTACGAAACAGTTTGATAAAGATGAAATTTGAAAATCATTTCCAATACCAGCCATTGGACCACCCTGTGGTATGATATATTTAAAGTCCTTAAAAAGCCCATATATTTCTTTAGCGTTGAGTGGATTGGGATATTTTTTCTCTACTCTGGCAATTTCATTGGCCAACCGCCAATGCATATCATCAGGGGTTTCTTCATAAACATTGCCTTGACTATCTTTCAATGCATATTTGTTAATCCACACATTGCCGGCAAGTTCATCACCTTTAAAATAGGCTGTTGCTTTTTTCTTCACATCCTCATCTGAAAGGATGCTATATTCTTTAGGTTGATCTTTCGTATCTGATTTCAATTGTACGTCATTTTCGACAACCTCTTTATATGCAAGCTGGTCTTCAGGTACCGTGGGCCTCTGTCTTTTTTCTAATACCTCTTGATACATGTTAGATTTAACATCCTGGGCATTCTCAACATTGGTAAAAAGACCATCATTCATTCTTCTCTATGTTTTTTTGGTGATAAAATAATTCGTAATGTGCTGATTTTTTGAAAAGTAGTAAGGTCGTACACCACGATTTTTCGAAAAGCCAAGATACAACCATTAACAAGGAAAAGACAAGTACACTTATAAACAAATGGTTGTTGAAAAAAAGCTATCGTGTTGACTTCAAAATTAATATATGTAGAAAAGAATATTTATTAACAATTTATTAATAAAAAATTAAGCCATATTTCAATTGTCTCCAAGCTATGCCAAACTATTGTTAATTAGGTGTTACAGAGGTTCACACTTAAATTGAGCGCATAAGATTAATTAAATTTTTCTTAATATTCCTATTATTCTTTTAAAATTTTATTTACAATGTTTTTTTAATTGAGAAATTGCCATGTTAAATCCAAGACTGGCTGCCTTATTTAAATCTTCACAGGCAGTATTAATATCCGAATTCATAAAAATTAAAGCACGGAAATAATACGCCGGAGCAAGGTTTGAATTGATCTCAAGCGCTTTTGTTAAATCAAATAATGAGCCTTCATAATCTTTAAGATAGTATTTTTCAACTCCTCTGTTTAGCCATGCCTCATAATAATTCGGATTTATTTGTATGGCTTTATCATAACTTTCGAATGCTTTTTGAAAATCACCCATTTTTGACCATGCAATTCCAAGATTGGAATAAGATTCAAAATGATTCGGATTTATTTGTATGGCCTTGTAAAAGTCAATGATTGCATTTTGTAAGTCCCCAATATTAATTCGTGCTAAACCTCTGTTAAAATGTGCATTTACATAGCTTGAATCCTGAGATGATGCTATCTCATAATCGGCTATTGCCCCTTTAAGATTACGCATATTAAATTTGGCAGTTCCCCTATTGGTATAGGCTTCCGGATTAAAGTCATGAAGTGTCAGTGATTTGTTAAGTGTTTTAATGGCACCATTAAAATCTCCAGTCTGTAATTGTGCATATCCAAAACTTGATAATAATTCATGATTACCAGGATTCAAGGTATTTGCTTTACTATAATCAATCACTGCTTTATCATATTGGCCCAGGTCCGAATAAACTGCACCACGATTGGCAAATGCTTTAAAGTCATTTTTTCCCAATTGTATTGCCTTATTAAAATCAGTCAATGCTTTGGCAAATTGATGATTTTCTTTTAGGATAGCACCGCGATTTGTATAAGCCAATTCAGCTTGAGGATACTTTGAAATGATATCTGTGTAAAAAGTAACATCATCCTTCCAGGCAGAAACCCTGTTGAATGTTTGCAGCGACAAAAATAACCCGTACATGACCAATATGGATATTCCAATTCTTTTGAACAAAACAGAACGTGAAATCAAATATTTGTATCCTGCGGCAATCAAAATAAAAATACCAATAGAAGCAATGTATGCATATCGATCTGCCATAATATAATCACCAGCCGGAACATCAAATGTTTTCAATAATAGAAAAATATTGATGCTAAAAAACAACAGACCAAATGTTATAATTTTAATTCTTTTTCTGAAGTAAAAAGCCAAAACGATAAGGCCAATTGATAATAGAACTAACAACAGATTCATAAAAGCTATTATTCCTCCTACATCATTGGGATAAGGATAAAATCCTGATAATTGATGAGGGATAATTGCTTTTAGGATGTAGGCTATATATGCATATCCAGAAAATAAAATCCGCTCAAAAAAGGAGTAATGCTCCTGACTTAACTCTTCTCCCCAGGAACTTTTTTGTGCGAAAACCGCAACCAACCCAAAA
>DAOVYU010000379.1 GCA_030635465.1 Bacteroidales bacterium
ATTCGTAGTGCCTGGAGATGTGGTGGATATTAAAATTACAAAAAAACGCTCATCTTATATGGAAGGACGGGCCATACATTTTCATATTTATTCTGAAAAAAGGGTAGAGCCAGTTTGCGAGCATTTTGGACTCTGTGGAGGTTGCAGATGGCAGAATATGAGCTATGAGCAACAGCTGATATACAAACAGAAACAGGTGAAAGATAACCTGGAACGCATTGGGAAATTCAATATGCCGGATCTTCTGCCAATATTGCCATCTGTAAATAGTTATTTTTATCGTAATAAGCTCGAATTTACTTTTTCAAATAGAAAGTGGTTAACCGACTTTTCAAAAGATGTAAATTTTGACGACCTGAATATGAATGGCCTGGGATTTCATATGCCTGGAATTTTTGACAGAATTGTTGATATAGAAAAATGTCATTTACAGGAAGATCCGTCCAATGCAATCCGGTTGGCTGTTAAACAGTATGCCATTGATAATAAGCTGGAATTTTATAATGTAAAAAACTGGACTGGATTTCTGCGCAATATTGTTATACGTAACACTTCATTTGGCGAATGGATGGTGATTGTTATATTTCAGCATGAAGATAAGAAGGCAATGGAAGGATTGCTGAATTATATAGCTGATACTTTTCCAGAGATTAATTCATTAATGTATGTAGTCAATTCGAAAAAGAATGATGTGTTTTCTGATCTTGATATAGAACTTTTTAAAGGCAACCCATATATCATGGAAGAGATGGAAGGTTTGAAGTTTAAGATAGGACCAGTATCCTTTTTTCAGACCAATTCTCAGCAAGCATACGAATTGTATAAGGTTGCTCGTGAGTTTGCCAATTTGCAGGGTGATGAAATTGTTTACGATCTTTATACCGGGACAGGTACCATAGCCAACTTTATTGCTGCACAGGTTAAAAAGGTTGTTGGAATTGAATATGTTCCTTCGGCAATATTAGATGCCAGGGAAAATTCATGGCTCAATGAAATCAGCAATGCCGTATTTTATGATGGCGATATTGCCAATGTGTTGGATGAAAATTTTGTGGAGCTAAATGGTAAACCTAATGTGATCATTACTGATCCTCCTAGAGCAGGTATGCACGAAAAGGTTGTTAAACAGATATTGAAAATATCACCGGAAAAAATTATCTATATCAGTTGTAACTCAGCAACGCAAGCCAGGGATGTTGCACTGATGGCTGAAAATTATTCCATTGAAAAAATCCAACCAGTTGATATGTTCCCTCAGACTCACCATGTAGAAAATGTGATGTTGTTGGTAAGGAAATAGCTATTAGCTCTTGGCCATTAGCTATTAGTTTTGAGTTCTGCCGAAGGCATCCCTACGGGAGAAGTTCTGAGTTTGATTTTGAATACTGTATTTTGTATTCTAGCTTCAAATTTTTTCTACTTTTGATAGTTCGATGAAAAAGAATATATATTCCTTCCTTGCTTATACATTCATCGCCAGCAGTGAGGCTCAATACAGAGTAAACTATTCTGATATAAAATCGCCAACACCTTTAAAAATAACAACATGGGATGCCCTGGGATATTATATGTACCTCCCGGCTATTTTTATATATAAGGATGTTAAAGAATTAAAGTGGTTTCCTGACATTGATAAGGAATACTCAGTTTCTGGTGGTTATATGTACCAGGCTCAATTTCATAAAAATGGGAATTATGTTCTTAAATACCTGGGGGGTGTTGCTATCTTACAAGCACCATTTTTCTTTATTGGTCATACTATCGCCTTAAATACGGATTATCCATCTGATGGATTTTCCCCGCCATATCAATATGCATTAGGGTTTGGAATGCTCATCTATATTATCCTGATGCTGTTTTTATTAAGAAATATATTACTGCGGTATTTCAGTGATTATACTGTAACAATCACTCTTATTCTATTAATGCTGGCCAGCAATATCATTCAATATGTGTCCATCGACAATGCCCAAAGTCATGCACCTATTTTCCCATTGTATGTGATCTTGATATATGCTACCATTAAATGGCACGAGAAACCCACAATTTTTTGGACAGCTATTATCGGTTATGTAATAGGTTTAGCTACTATTTGCCGACCAACCGAAGCCATAATGATTCTGATCCCATTATTATGGAGCAGTGAGACAAAAGAGAAAACCAAAGAAAAATGGCAACTCGTTATACAATACAAACATCATTTATATTTCCTTGCTTTGTTTGGATTGATTGGGATTTTGCCACAGTTGATCTACTGGAAATATGTTACCGGTTCTTTTGTATATGATGTGGGTAGTGCCTGGGATTTTTTAACTCCTCATTTGAGGGTTTTGGTGGGTTGGGAAAAAGGATGGTTTATTTATACACCGATTACCATATTTTTTATTGCTGGATTGTTTTTTGTGCGAAAATATCCTTTCCGGAAAGCGGTTATCTATTTCTGCCTGATCAATATCTATATCATCATTGCATGGCGTATCTGGCGTTATGGTGGGAGCTATTCAACCAGGGCATTAGTACAGAGTTACCCCGTTTTTGCATTGGCTTTTGCTGCTATTATTGAACGGATAAAACCCACCAAATGGCGCTATGCTTTTTATGTGCTCGGATTGTATTTGATTTTTGTTAACCTATTCCAAATTTGGCAATACAATAAAGGTATACTGCATTACGATCATATGAACAGGCGTTATTACAGTCGGATCCATCTCAATCCGGATCCAACTCCTCTTGACATGAGTTTAATGGATACTAAGGATTGGGTGCGAAACGAGCAAAAATACAAATCTATAGA
>DAOVYU010000004.1 GCA_030635465.1 Bacteroidales bacterium
AAGTTCTCTTTAAAGAATGAACCAATTTCACGCTTATTAGGATTGTTTGCCCAGTCCCAATGTTCAGATGAACAATAATGCATGGCATTTTTAAATACAAGTTCGGGATTGCCATTCAAATCCTTTTGGACGGCACCACCACAATGGTCATCATGTAAGTGGGTAAAGATCACATCTGTTACATCATCAAAAGTATACCCCAGATTACTAAAAGCATTCTTAAAATTATCATCACCAAAAAGAAAACGAAAAGAATAATATTTTTTATTTTGTTTTCTGCCCATCCCAGTGTCAATTAGTATCAATCGATTTTCTGTTTCTATCAATAAACTGCGACTGGTAATTTTCACCAGATTATTTGCATCAGGTTCAGCCAGTTTTTTCCAAATAGCCTGTGGAACAACCCCAAAAGCCACACCACCATCCATTTTCCAGTTCTCAGCTATGATTGCATGTATCTTCATTATCTCAAAAATTTATTGCTGGCAAAATTAATCATTTGCATATTTCTATTAGTAATTTGATAATTTTGCAATAAAGCTTAATCTAATGAATGTTCATTTTATTGCCATTGGTGGAAGTGCCATGCATAATCTTGCTATAGCACTTGTAAAAAAAGGATACCAGGTTAGCGGATCTGATGATGAAATTTTTGAACCTTCTAAAGGTCGTTTGAAGAAATACAACCTCTTACCAAAAAAAGAAGGTTGGTATCAAGATAAAATCACATCGAAACTTGATGCTGTTATTGTAGGTATGCATGCACGCATAGATAATCCTGAATTACAACAAGCCCAAAAACTGGGATTAAAGATTTACTCCTATCCTGAATATTTGTACGAACAATCCAAAAATAAAAAAAGGGTTGTGATTGGTGGAAGTCATGGTAAAACAACCATCACTTCAATGATACTACATGTTTTGAATTTTTACAAACTACCAAACGATTTTATGGTAGGTGCTCAACTTGAAGGATTTGAGGTAATGGTAAAAATGACTGACGATGCTCCTATCATGATACTGGAAGGTGATGAATACCTCACATCTCCCATTGACAGGCGACCAAAATTTCATCTCTACAAACCAGATATTGCATTGATCAGTGGGATTGCCTGGGACCATATCAATGTTTTCCCAACTTTTCAAAACTATGTTGAACAGTTTGAAATATTTTCAGATCTGATTACTAAAAACGGGACTTTGATATATTGTAACGAAGACAAAGAGGTACAAAAAATTGGTAGTTCCGTTAGATCAGATTTAACAGCCCTCCCTTACTCCATTCCTGAATATCAGATCAAAAATGGAATAACATATTTAATTGTAAATAGTAATAGAATCCCTCTTAAAGTATTTGGTGAACATAACCTTATGAACATTAATGGAGCAAGATTAGTCTGTAATGAACTCGAAATTTCAGATGAAATGTTTTATAAAGCCATTCAGTCTTTTGCAGGTGCATCAAAAAGATTGGAACAGGTAGCAGAAAATGAACATACTATCGTATTTAAAGATTTTGCACACTCTCCTTCAAAATTGGTTGCAACAACAAATGCTGTTAAAAGTCAATTTATAAATAGAGAATTAGTGGCTTGTATAGAATTACATACATTTAGCAGTCTGAGTGAAAACTTCCTAAGTCATTATAAGGGGTGTCTGGATCAAGCAGATATTGCAATTGTTTATTTCAACCCACACACCATACAATTGAAAAAATTACCACCAATAACAGCCGAACAAGTTAAAAAGGCCTTTAATAATCAAAAGTTAAAAGTTTATACCAATTCTGACAAACTACTGCAGGATATACTAAAAATGGATTGGAACCAAAAAAATCTACTTATGATGAGTTCCGGTAATTTTGATGGGATAGATTTTGATGATTTAGGTAAAAAAATTACAAACATATAATTCGGATAGGAACAAAACTGAATCATAAAAAAATGCCTTTCCGATTGGGAAAGGCATTTTTTATATTTTATGATTTCGGAATTAACCGTTCATTGAAATCAAAAACTCTTCATTTGTTTGTGTAAAGCGCATCTTATCTTTCAAGAATTCCATTGCTTCAAGCGAATTCATATCAGCCAGGTGGTTTCTCAATACCCAAATACGCTGGAGCTGTTCCTTATCGATAAGCAAATCTTCACGTCTTGTACTGGAAGCCACAATATCAATAGCAGGATAAATCCGTTTGTTGGATAACTTACGATCGAGCTGAAGCTCCATATTACCGGTTCCTTTAAATTCTTCAAAGATCACCTCATCCATTTTTGATCCGGTTTCAGTAAGAGCAGTTGCAATAATAGTTAATGATCCACCATTTTCAATTTGTCTGGCAGCTCCAAAGAAACGTTTTGGTTTTTGCAGAGCATTTGCTTCAACACCACCTGAAAGAACTTTTCCGGATGAAGGCGACACAGTATTGTAGGCTCTTGCCAAACGTGTAATGGAATCCAGAAGAATTACAACGTCATGACCACATTCGGTCATTCGTTTTGCTTTTTCCAACACAAGGTTGGCTATTTTAACATGTCTTTCAGCTGGTTCATCAAAAGTGGATGAAATTAACTCTGCTTTCACACTCCTTTCCATATCGGTAACCTCTTCCGGTCTTTCATCAATCAGTAAGACGATTAGATATGCTTCTGGGTGATTACCGGCAATTGCATTTGCTACATCCTTTAACAAAACTGTTTTACCAGTTTTCGGTTGAGCAACGATCAATCCTCTCTGACCTTTTCCAATAGGGGCAAACATGTCGATCACACGTGTTGAAGCTGAGTCTTCGCGATGACCAGTCAATTTAAATTTTACCTCAGGGAACAAAGGTGTCAGAAAATCAAAGGGAATTCTGTCACGGACATCCTGTGGTAATTTCCCATTAATTTTTTCTACCTTAATCAATGGGAAATACTTTTCTCCATTTTTTGGAGGACGTATGCTTCCCTTTACTGTATCACCAGTTTTCAAACCAAACAATATGATTTGTAAATGGGATAAATAAATATCATCAGGTGAGTTCAGGTAATTATAATCTGATGAACGTAAAAACCCATATCCATCCTGCATAATTTCCAGAACACCTTCACTTGAAACCAGTCCTTCAAATTCAAAGGAAAACTCTTCTCGTTTCTTTTCCGGAGTTCTTGATCTTGAATCTCTTCCATGTGATTCACTTCTTTCTTCTCTTCTAACAGGCTTGACAGGTTCTTCTTCTTTTGCAACTTCCGGTTTAGTATCACCTGAAAGAACTTCCCCTTCCATGCTATCAACTGGAGATTTTATTTTATCATCTTTGATCACTGCTCTATCTCCCTTATCTGTGAATAAGTCTTTTTCTTTCTTTTCAGGTTTAACTGGAATAGAGGCTTTTATAACTGGCTTAGTTTTGTCAGTCGTGGCGACTTTTTCAGGGCCATCACCTCTCACCCTTCTTCTCTTTGTTTTGAATTTCTTTTCATTTTGTTCTTTTTTCAGGACTTCTTCGGTGGGATTTAATGCCTGATAATCAAGAATCTTATAGATCAAGTCTTGTTTTTTTAGACCATCAGACTTGGCTATTTCTAATTTTTTAGCTATTTCTCGCAGTTCTGTTACCAACTTACCGTTTAGCTCAATAATGTCGTACATGTGTAATTAAATTTTGATTTTTTTTAATAAAACAATTGGGTATAAAAAATTGGAATATTTATTATTTATAGTTAGAATATTTTCGGGAATTTATTTGAACGTTTGAATTAACTCTCCTTCTTTCAATCTTATATTATTAACGCTTTTTTAAACTAAGAAAGTATAATTGTGAATTAATCAGGGAATTAATAAAGGTGCAAATATACAAATTTTTTGAATAAACAAGTTTATTTTAAATTATTTAACATCAATCTCATCTTTTTCAATCTGCAATGATTGTTCTTTGTTATTTTGATATATATGCAATGCAACCAGAATTGCCATAAAACCCCAAACAGGTACAGACGCCTTATCAGAATTGAGAAAATTATTTAAAAATCCATGAATGTAATAAGAAATTAGTCCTATAACAAGACCAAGACTAATAATCCTTATCTCCGAATCTTTGGATTTGTGGTATACCCTTAATCCCAAATAAATTGAAATTCCAAAAATTGCTAATATGGTTAACATTCCAAACAACCCACTTTCAGCTAATGGACCAATATATTCGCTATGTGCATTTCCCAGATCACCTGCATTTGTACTGATTATTGTTTTTTCCTGTGACATTTGGAAAGGCGCATATAAAAACTGATATGTGCCTGGTCCCCAACCCCAAAATGGTCTTTCATCAAACATCCTCAAAGCAGATTGCCATCGGTTAACACGCTCCAGATTTGAGGCATCAGACGTAATGTTAGAGATCGATTGTATGTGTTCAACAAAATTTGAGGAAGAGTCTTGTTCATTTCGTTCAAGTTGATCTAAAATTTGTTGCTGAAATGTGAAAAATAATCCAAATACTACTACAATAGATAATAGTACCCACTTAAACTTAATTCGCAGCAATACAATTATTAGCACGCCTACTGCAACTGCCAGGCTGATCCATGCTGCCCTGGAAAATGATAAAATTAATGCCAACACAAACAAAGCAAAAAACACAAAGGATACAATCCGGCTACTTTGACTATATTCTTTATTGATGGTAAATCCAAACAGAATCGGGATATACAGTGCGATAGTAGCACCATATGCTGTATGGTCATTATAAAATGGTCGCATTACCCAGTGCCCTGACTCCTGATCAAAACCCCTCAATGCATGATTAAATATGGTATAAATTATTATTCCTGCAAACGGAACGACATACATCCAAATAAATAATTTTATGTTGCTATATTTTTTAAACATTAAAATAGCAAAGAAATAGAAAGGTACTATAAACCATAACCTGGAAAACAAAAATTTAAATGACACAACCGGCATTTCACTGGTTATGCTTGTAAAAAGCAACCAAACAAGGTTAATTATAATTGCTATTGTTAAAGGTTGTTTTAATATCCTGATATCATATTTCGACTCATGAATTATTTTGATAAAAAAGAAAATCAACACACCAATCATCAATGGTTCTGTGGGAATAGAAATACCTATACCAATATCCACATTCTCCATATTGATTGCTATTGGTGTAAAAAATGTAATTAGCAGAATGATTTTATCAAGAGAAATAAAATATAAAATTGTAATGAATAAGATCACAGGTAACAAAGCTCCCCATAAATAATCATTTACAATTAAATAGGAATTAAACGCAATGAATAAAATGCTAAATAAATATACCCATATGAGTTTACTTCGATCAGTCAATGTTTGGAATTCTTTTAATAAATGGTATGTCTAGGAATGTTTCCTCATCCCTTTATAATTTTCAATAATCAATATTATCAGAAATGTTATAAAAAGTGAAGCTATTGCCGAAATAACAACAATCAGCCATCTGACAGGATAAGCCTTTTTGTCTGATACAAATGGTTTTGTAATCACATTTATATACGTAAACTGCCGATCAAAATCCATAACAGCTTGATCATAGTCCATTTTTAAGGTTGAAAACTTTTCAGCTTCCTCTTCAATCAAATATTGCAAATAAAGAAATTCACCACCCTTTTTTTCAATATTCTCTTTTAATCTTAATACTTCTCTTGAGTTGATATGTGAAGATCCTGATCCATCAATTGTCTTCAGATAACCACGCGCAATTTCCCTTGATTGACTTGTATAATCAAGCAAGCCATATTCGGTACCAAGAATAAAAAATTGATTTTCAAGGCTATCAATGTAGTTTTCCTTTTTCCGGATAGCTCTTTCATACATTTTAACAACCTCACCAAATTTTATTTCATGAAGTTGTTTTACTTTTAGATTATAAAAATCCATTATGGCATTCACCATATCGCTAGCCATTTGCGGATCTTTGTCCAGTACTTCGATTGAGACACCTTCGTATGGGGTTTTCCCAATCTTTACATTTTGAGAATACTCCCATAGCATAGTAGTATAGAAATATTTATATGAGCTATCTATTTCCCAATGTTTTGCGAGGTCAAATTTATGAATCACACTATCCCTGATATCGCTGGATTGGAAAACCTGCAGCATTTGCTCAGTTTCACTTTCATCAGAATAGGGTGATATGTTAGCAGGATACACCACTGCATTCGACTCAAACTTTGGAGTTAAGAAAACAGAACTTGAAAAGACAGCCGCTAATATAATTGCGATTACTACAATAATACTCAAATGGAATTTCCATTTAAGCAGCAATTGCAGTATATTAATTTGATAAAATTGACTCTCCATGTCTATGTTAATTTTAAGAAATGTTTTCTTTTGTTTAAAATGTTTTGCCTTTTCAGTTAATTCTTCTTTTCCAGTTTTTACTAATTGTTTTTCTGCAACTTTCTCTGATTTAAAAAATCCCAATAGACGATCAACTGATTTGTCAATCTCTAAAAAGCTTAAATCGACCTCAGACTTTTTTTTTTGTTATATCTTGATAAACTGTCTAATACAGCTAAAACAATAACCCCAAGGATAAAAGCAGAAAGTGTAGAAATTAATACGATTATCCATCGAATAGGATAAGATTTTTTCTCTGCCACATACGCACTATTCACAATAAATTTCTGCGGCAATACTTCGGATGCATCAATTTTAGCCTCCTCATATTTAGCTTTTATTTCACTGAGCTGTTTCTTTTCATGTTCCAATGCGTCGCGTAATGATACATAAGGGCCACCATATTCAGCCAGTATTTCAAGTTTATCTTCCAGTGCTTTAACTCCTGATCTGTTACCTTTTGCCAATTCAATGGCTAGTTGTTGGTTGATCATTTCAACCTGAGATTCGTAATCGTGTACACCCAACTCTCTCAGCTTTGTCAACGAATCTTCCTTTTGCTGTATTTCTGCTTTTAATTTAAGGTATTCATTTTCAACAATCCTAAATGCACGAACAGCACGTTCTTTTTGCATCAGATTCTTTGTAGAATCCATTAATTCAGCAATATCATTGGCCATGGCAGCTGCAATAACAGGGTCCCTATCCAACACAGTAATTTGAACAGCCATATATTCTGTCCGCCTGAAAGTTACATTGTTCTCATAGGCTTTGTAAAGCTTGGTATTTTTGTATTTTGAATTTTTATCAATCTTATAATGCTCCATCAGGTTATATTTTTCAATAACCCTGTCTTGGATTTTATTGGAACTTAATATTTGGAGCATCTGTTCAGCTTGTTCATCTTCTCCAAATTGTAAAATATCTTGCTTATCACCAACATTCTTTCCTAATAAAGCTTTAGAAATAGAATTGGTGGATGTGGGAAACATGATAACAGTAGACTCAAACTTAGGAGTTATAAAAAATGGTGATGAAAAAATGATAGAAACAATAAATGCCAAGATACTTATAATGAACAATGGTTTACGCCATTGATGGAGAAAAATAATAAAATTCATGGATTCAAAATCTTCGCTGCCTTTCACTTTGTTTATCATTTTCTGTAGATCAGGATAAATAAGGCGGCAAATTTAGAAAATATTCTTCAAAGAGTAACAAGAAAAAACGTTTAATTCATTGAATTCGATATGTTTTTTAATCATTTTACCGAATCTTTATAAATTAATACTTTTGTACAAATTATCATTCAATTGAACTTCGAATTATTTATAGCAGGCAGAATTTTTTCAAAAAGCAAGGCTAATTTTTCTCATCCAATAGTAAGATTGGGAATTATCAGTGTTGCTCTAGGTCTTTCTGTGATGATCATTTCAGTATCTATAGTCACTGGTTTCCAGCAACAAATAAGAGAAAAAGTTATTGGATTTGGATCACATATCACCATTAATAATTTTGAAGTTAACACCTCTTTAGAACCAAATCCCCTGAGTAAAAATCAGTCGTTTTATCCTTCACTCGATACGCTTATTGGAATTAAACACATCCAGGTATTCGCCACAAAAGCAGGTATTATTAAAACGGATGAACAAATTGAAGGTGTTATATTAAAAGGTATTGATAGTAATTACGATTGGTCATTCTTTGAAGATAAAATTATTGAAGGCCATCATTTTATTGTTTCAGATTCGGCAAAAACAGATGATGTCATCATTTCAAAAAACCTTGTTTCCAGGCTAAAGTTATCACTTGGAGATCCATTATTTATGTATTTTATAATACAGGATGAAATGCAACCTCGTGGCAGGAAATTCAACATCAGCGGTATTTTTGAAACAGGTTTGGAGGAGTTTGACAAGCTATATGTTATCGGGGATATATACCATATTCAAAAGCTGAATAAATGGGAAGATGATCAAGTGGGTGGATTTGAAGTACTTATTGATAACTTTGAACAAATTGATGAAATGGGTGAATTGGTTTACCAGCATATAGGATATAACCTGAACTCAAAAACCATCAAACAATTGCACCCTCAAATATTCGAATGGTTATCATTGCAAGATATGAATGTCATTGTAATTATTTCATTGATGGTTCTGGTAGCAGGAATAACTATGATTTCTACTTTATTGATACTGATCCTTGAAAAAACTAATATGATAGGAATACTAAAAGCTTACGGTACGAGGAACAGTAGCATCAGAAAGATATTTATTTATAATGCCATTTATATCATCGGAAAAGGATTGATATGGGGTAATGCCATTGCTCTCGGACTAAGTTTGTTGCAGCTAAAAACAGGAATATTTAAATTAAATCAGGAATCGTATTATGTCTCAGAAATCCCTGTTAATCTTCAGCTTTCTCAATTTCTGATCATCAATATTGGGACTTTGATCATTTGTACATTGATGCTTATCATTCCTACCTATATCATAACTAAAATAACTCCTATCAAGGCTATTCGATTTAATTAGGAAAATGTATTATTAATTACCGCTTATATTTCTAATCAAGTCAATATATATAGGCAAATGATCACTATAACCATTGTTATAGGAAAACCCCACATAGGTCCGGAAGGGTTTTTCACCAAGATGTTTAAAATCATCCTCAAACAAAAAATCAGGATTATAAATCTGTGCACCTCTGTTTAAGACTTGTAATGGCTGCTTCCCAGAAATCAGGTTTGCAGAAACAATAAACTGATCAATGATACTCCAGTCTTCCAAATATTTACTGGTACCTTCAACTCCATCTTTTTTATAAGAACTCATTAAATTGAACAAATCGTTCTTCTGAAAAGTAGTAGTATCAATTTTCGCTTGTAAAAAATCATTTATGCTTTCGTCCCAGGGTTCATCATTAAAATCCCCCATGATAATAATATTCGGATTATTTTCAGCTATAAATAATGAATCAACCTGTTTACGCAAAACAGCAGCAACAAACTCTCTTTTAGGTTTGGTTACAAGATAACCTCCATACCGTGATGGCCAGTGATTAACAAAAATATGAATGGTGTCCTTTTCTGACAATATGCCCTTCACATGTAATATATCCCTGGTTCTGGATACTGTATCAAATGGGAATCTAATACCAATGGTTCTATACTCAATGGGTGTAAACCCTGAAGAACGATAAATCAAAGCAACGTCAATCCCTCTCCAATCGGGTGATTCTTCATGAATTATTTTATAGTCAAAAGTTTTCAAGGGTGTTTGATAAACAAGCTTATTCAATACAAATCTGTTTTCCACTTCGCACAAACCTACTATAACAGGAGGATTCCATCCACCTATACCAATAATCACTTTGTAGATATTGTTCAATTTTTTGTAAAATCTTTTGTTATTCCAATTGCGATCACCTTCAGGTGTAAATTCATCATCACGTTTTAAGGAATCATTATAAATATCAAATAGATTCTCAACATTGTAAAAAGTAATTCGACTTGCATTATTTGAATCTTCAACGGTTTCAGTAGGTTGCTGACCATAATTGGTACAGGACTGTACCATCAAACTGACCCATAGAATCAAACCTGTTATTTGTATTATTTTTAAAATTCGCAATTGTCTATTTTTAGAATAAATCTATACTGATATCAAAGAAATTTATTCAATTTCCTTCTAATTCATTTATTAATTACAATCTTAAAACATTCTAAATTCAAAATTACACTTGTAGACAATAAAATTTAGAATCATTTTTTATTTTTTGTTAACACTTAATTGGAAGTTATCCATTAATCCATACATTTGACGGCTATTAATTTGAGACTATTTAAAAATCGTTTTTTGAATTTTTTATAGTGTGTTTTTTGGATAGATGAGGCAAATTTGATACGAATAGCAATAGCTATTTAAAGAGAATTTAACGAAATATAGCCGAAAAAGACGCATTAAAAAACTGAAGGATGATATTTAAACAGTCTCTTAGCTTCATTCTGAAAATGAAAGACACATTTAACGCATTGGATAATTACAATAAATCCAGAGAATCCATTGGATATGTGACGCGCAAAAAAGCCACACAAAAAGATTATGACCGGATTGGATTTATGTCAGGACTGGAGGTACACCAGCAATTATTAACGAAACATAAATTATTTTGCAAATGCCCTGCTGGCATTTATCAGAAACCAGAAGAATATGATGCTGAAGTGATTCGCCATATGCGGCCTACGTTGAGTGAATTGGGCGAATATGATGGAACTGCACTCATGGAATTCAAAACCAGAAAAGAAATAGTTTACCATTTATCCAATGATACAGCTTGCACATATGAAGTAGATGATACTCCACCTTTTCATATCGATACTGAAGCATTGGAAATTGCCATTCGAATATCAATACTATCAAAATTGAATATTGTTGGAGAAGTACACATTACTAGAAAACAATATTTAGATGGGAGTATTCCTACTGGATTCCAAAGAACCGGAATCATTGGAGTTGAAGGTGAAATTCAGTTAAAGCATAAGAAGATCAGGCTGATACAATTAAGCCTTGAAGAAGATTCTTGCAGAGAAGTTTCTGATATTGGTCATGTTCGTGTATACCGAACTGATCGTTTAGGAATGCCCTTGATTGAGACAGTGACCTATCCTGATTGTGTTAATCCTGATGAGGTAAAAGAGACCTGTAACTATATCCGATTCTTAAACCGGAGCACTGGGCTTGTCCGAACTGGAATTGGTGCCGGACGGCAAGATGTAAATGTAAGTTGCCGAGGAGGTTCACGTGTTGAGATAAAAGGAGTAGCACATACAAAATGGATACCAGAATTAACACACAACGAATCCTACAGGCAATGGGCATTGTTAAACATTCGTAAACAGTTAAAGAATAAAATCAAGGACACCTCAAAATGGAAGATCCATTCCAAGGAATTAAATGGATTATACAAACCCTCAAATCCGATTTTAAAAGAGGCCTATTTAAACAAGCATAAATTGATAATTGTTAACCTTCCGGGATTTAAACGTATTTTATCACATTTCACACAACCAGGTAAGGTGTTTGCAGATGAAATAGCAGAGAGGTTAAAAGTGATTGCATGCCTCGAAAAACCATTTATGTTTCATTCGGAAGAATTAGAACCCAAAATCAGTAAAGAAGAGTTATCAGAAATTACCGGATCTGTTAAACCGGGTTCAGAAGATGCTCAGATTATTTTTTGGGGACCCGAAGCAGATATTAAAACAGCTATTGAAACCATCGAAGAAAGATGCAAGATGGCTTTTGAAGGTGTGCCAAATGAAACCCGTAAATCATTTGCAGATGGTACTACTATTTTTGAACGGGTATTACCAGGTGCTGACCGGATGTATCCTGATACTGATACCGCTCCTCTTCCACTTGCAAATGATTACATTGAAGAACTAAGCCGGGAAACTCCACCAGAAATCATAGATCGGTATAATCAATTGAAAGATTGGAATATACCAGAAGATACATACACCTATATTTTTAGCAGAAACTACTACCCACTAATAGAAAAGTTAATCAATCAATTGAATCTTGACCCAGTATTTGTTGGAACTTTTATAGGACATACATATAAATTTATTGAGGGTCATTACAAATCTTCTGATGTACATTATGATAAGATTATCATTAAAATGTTTGAATACCTTAAGAAAAACAAACTTGATCCGGAATTATCTAAATACATGATCCCAATCATTTATGAACACACAAAAATGGACTTTGATTCTGTACTTAGCAGTTTAAATTTTAAGAAAATATCAGAAGATGATGTTCTTTCGCTCATCCCATTTTTAAAGAATAAATTTGCCCAAACCGGAAAGGTTAAATCATCAGAAAATGAAAAAAACTGGATAATGGGAGAATTGAGAAAAAAAGCAATTGGAAATATTGCATTGAAAAAATTAGCACAACAATTAAATAAATAAGCAAATATGGATCAAGACTTTTTCCAGGGATATAAGGGTGATTCCTTAGCCGTTCTAAAAAAGTATCACGTCAGAGTTTGGGGCCAATCCGAAATAAATACAACCCGGGGTTCTTTTACAGGAACCGTGTTACCAAGGGCAGAAAATGATGATGATCAGCATATTGTACTTAAAATTCCTACCGGATACAATGTTGGTATCGATATAACAACGATTAAAGACATGGTTGAAACCGGTTATAAAAAAGCCAATTATAAAATCCCGGAAAAAGAATTTCCATTTACTCCTGGATTACCAAAGGTGAAACTTTTTGGAACAGGTGGTACTATTGCCTCACGCCTCGACTATAGGACAGGTGCTGTAATTCCTGCTTTTTCTCCTGGTGAATTATATGGAGCCGTACCTGAGTTGGCCGATATTTGCAACCTAGATACTGAAAAAGTATTCGCTGTTTTCAGTGAAAATATGGGTCCAAAACAATACGTATCATTAGCCAAAGCCATTGGTAAAGAAATCGCAAATGGCATTGAAGGTATTGTAATTGGTCATGGAACAGATACATTACATCATTCTGGAGCAGCCCTGACATTTATGGTTCAAAATTCCCCGATACCAATTGTACTGGTTGGTTCACAACGATCATCTGACCGGCCAAGTTCAGATGCAGCATTGAACCTGATGCATGCCATGCATACAGCAGGTCATTCTGACATTGCTGAAGTAATGGTTTGTATGTTTGGCCCGACATCTGACGAATACGGCTTACTTCATAAAGGAACCCGTGTTAGAAAAATGCATTCTTCTTACCGGTCAACTTTTCGAACTATTGGAGATACACCACTGGCGAGAGTCAGCCGTACAGAAATTATTCCAATTAAGAAAAATTACAAACCTCGTCGTAAAGACCGAGATGTAAAAATTCTACCCTATTTCAGCGAGGATGTAACCATGCTGTATTATTATCCTGGGATTAAACCCGATACCATTGACAATCTGGTTGAAGCAGGTTATAAAGGAATAATCATTGTTGGAACAGGTTTGGGTCATGTAAATAAGGAGTTATACCCTGCTATTGAACGGGCACATGCAAAAGGCGTACACATGTATATGACATTACAAACCATCTGGGGA
>DAOVYU010000308.1 GCA_030635465.1 Bacteroidales bacterium
ATTTATGATCCAGCTCCAATTGTGATATCCGATTTAAACTTTCTGTATTAAAAATACTATCACTTACAATTTTAAGCTCCTTAATTGCCTGAAAGCCCTCTCTATACATATCTAAAGTATCATAAAGAGAAGTTAGGGCTTGTAAGGATATTCGAATTGATTCTTTATTTCCAATTTCCCTTCCCAAAGTATACGCATCTAATAGAAACTTATTAGCTTCTGTAAATTTCCCCTGATATATATAGTTTTTACCAATATTGTTATAGCATTGTGCAATTCCTCGTTTATCACCTTTATCCTTCCTAATAACCAATGATTTATGAAAATATTCAAATGCCAGTTCGGGTTCATATTTCTCCATATAACAAATGCCCAGATTATTATAAAGAGATGAAGTAACTATGGTATTTAAATCATTATCATTTAGCTCCAAAGCAGTTTTATAATATTCTATAGCCCTGTCATAATCCATTGTTCGAATATAAATACCAGCCATATTATTAAACAGTTTGACTTCATCATAAACTGAATACGAGTTAGGAACTACTCTTCGGATTTCCTCCAGAATTTTCAGAGATTCTTCATAATATTCCAATGCCTGATCATATTTTATCTGGTAGAAATAGTTTACACCTATGTAATCATATAGCTGTGACAGTTTGATCCTTATTTCAATTGAGTTGGGTTCATCCTCCACTAATTTTTCCAGTATTTTTTTTGCTTTAAAAAAATAATCAAGTGAAAGTGCATGATTTCCTCTTGCTCGATATACATTACCAAGATTGACATATACATCGCTTACCGAAGTATCAGATTCAAGTTCTCCAATCATATTATTTGCTTTTTCTGCAAATAACATTGCTGAGTCCAGGTTCCTATTTACAAGTTCATTTGAAATCTGAATATAAACTTCAATCTTATGTTCAATATCATTAACTGTATTAAGCACTTTTAGTAAGCTATCTGTATCCTCAGCTAATACATGATTGAAACTAACTAAGCTAAAAATAATCAATGAGCAATATTTTGTTATTTTTTTCAATATTGAAATTTCACAAAGTTGGTTCTGAATTTAATAAGGATTGTCTATTTGATTTTTTTCAATCTTAACTTCTTACAGCAATTAATCTACAGTTCTCTAAGGTTTTAATATTACCCCTACATTTTTTTTACCGTCAATTCTTACTTCCATGGGTTTTTCAAACCTGATATGTCTGATAAATTCATCTTCAAAAACTGGAGTAAAATTACTTAAAAAATCCAAATCATAATGTCCATCATTGATATATGGATTAATTGTAAAGTACCCCACCCGAAATGAAGTCAGGTTCTGGAAAAAATGTGTTCCCTGGCTGGGATCAATCCGATAATTTTCCAAACCACTTTCAACTATCACACGGGCACCTGATATTTGAGGCCATTTTACAGGTATTCCTAACCATGGATCAGTTGATCCCCATCTGCCCGGACCAACTAAAATATAATTCTTTTTTTCCTTTAGAAGTATATCATTCAATTTCCCAATATCATCTGCAATCATTGTAGATTTAGAAGCATCAAATGATCCAGGCTTAATATAAACAAAATCCTGAAGATTTTCAATAATACCATTTCCCAATGCTGATTTTGAATAAATAATTGAATCCTTAACTTCGATCCCTTCAAGGTTAACATCTGAAGATTCTTTATTTTCAACAATAGGTCTGATTTGTAACAAATTAAAAATTTTAGGCTCTTCAGGTTTTCGATCTAAATTTACAGCAAACTCTATTTCAACTGGCTTATTCATCTCGCGTTCGCCAATTTTCAGAGTTAAATCCAATATTTCAGCTAAAGGAAAGACATCATGTTGTAAAATATTAGCAAAAGTGATTAATTTTTTGCCTTCATGTTGAATGCCATTTCGCAAAATATTATTGTCGAAATCATAAGTAGAGGCAAGATGTTTGAGGCTACCGTCTTTTTCTGCCTCTGTAATCTTCAAACTTAATAAATTGGCCCCGTCGTCAGTTGTGGGTTTAAAACTATCTGCTTCCAAATTCAAGGCGTAAAATTTTCGTTGGGTTTCACGCAAAGCCATTTCAGGAGATGTTAATTGTAATATCTTTTTTGGATACTTTGGAGAAAAACGTAAAGTCATTCCCCCATCAACAATATATTTTCCAAGTCCTAAAGCTATATTTGCAATACCATCTTCAGGCTTTTCAGGTTCAATGGGATAAAAATTAATAGACCTTGCCACACCTGATATAGCCGGATAAAAACGATTCCTATAGCGTACTCCGCAAACTTCCTGCAAAACAATACCCATTTTCTCTTCATCAATAATATTAAGCGTTGCCGACATATAGGCTTTACTATCTTTATAGAATGCTGAAGCATATACACTTTTTATTGCATCTGAAAGCATTTCTATCATAAGGCGCTCATCGTCATCAATATATGGTATCATGTAAGTTGAATAAATCCCGGCAAATGGCTGATAATGTGAGTCCTCAAGCAAACTTGAAGACCGGACTGCAACAGGATTACATATCACAGAAATGAAAGTATACAAATCTTCATGAATTCGGAAAGGTAGCCGTGCTTTGATAAAGTGATCCAAAATTTCCTGGTCTGAAAGTGTTTTGGATAAGGCAACTTTGTATAAGCTATTCTCCTCCATAAATTCATCAAATACATCGGTGCATAACACGACAGTTCGCGGAATAGTAACAATAATATCCGGGAATTTATCCAGGATTTTATTCCTCATGATTAACGAATCAAGAAATGCCAGCCCTCTGGCTTTTCCACCTATTGAACCCTCTCCAATGCGGGTGAAAGTAAAGTATTCATCAAAACTTTCCCTATAAAATTCTGCTATCACCCCACGAGCCTTGTTTAACCTGAAACTGGCAATTGCATCAAACATAAATTTTCTGACTTCATCCAAATCCTTAAAGTCTTCAATTCTAAGGTCCCTTATCAGGTTAGCAAGTGGAAAAAGAGCCCTTGCCCTGAACCACTTCGAAAAATGATTTCTTGTTATGTGATACTCCAAAGAATGATCTGGAACCTGAAATAAAATCTCCTGGAAGGACTTCAGATCATTTGCGCGCATTACCTCTTTGCTATTTTCAGGATCGACAAAGATAAAATCTCCAAAAGCAAAATACTCGAATATAAAATTCCTTAATTCACGAGAAAGTGTTTGTGAGTGTTTGTTGATAAATCCAACTTTAATTTTTTTGGCTAGTTTTTCACTTTCTGAATCAGATGACTGAAGCAATAAAGGCATGTATTTATCATCCTTCTTTATTTTTTCGCAAAGCTTGATACCTGCCAAATTATCAG
>DAOVYU010000205.1 GCA_030635465.1 Bacteroidales bacterium
CCAAATCCTTCAAGTGGTTCATTTACTGTGAATCTCAAAGGGTTTGATGAAATTGTTACAATTCAACTGATTGGATTGGATGGTAAGGTTTATCATACTGATATTATTGATTGTCATTCACCGAAATTTTCGATACAATATAATTTTGAAAATCTAAAAAGTGGGATTTATTTGTTTCATGTAAAGTCAGAGAGAGATCAGTTTACGCAAAAATTGATAATTAAATAAAGAAACAAATTGCATCGAGGCTGTCTCAATAGTCTTAGTGTGCCTTTGTGACTTCCTTTGATTGCCTTTTGCCAAAGGCATTCCTATGGAAGTGGTAAAATTTAATAAGGCTGAACCACAAAGTATCACGAAGGATTCACTAAGTTACACAAAGCAAATTTAATTATAAATTCTTCAATTTTTACCTTTTGAGACACCCTCGATGCAATACCTTCAAGTTATAGAAATGTCCTTAAGTCTGGTTTCATATTTTGATAACATTCTTGTTTTTAAATTTATTTCTTAGAAATAATTTTGGTATTTTTATCCTTTACGTGTAACATCCAAAATTTTCTACAGTCATACTAATAAATCATTTAATCTTTGGAAGCATCTGGAAAAAATATTCATCAGGATTTAATTGACAAATGCCGGTTAAATGACAAAAAAGCACAATTTGAAATTTACAAATTATACTATAAAGCTATGTACAATACAAGTTTACGGATATTAAACAATAAAGCAGAAGCAGAAGACATCATGCAAGATTCTTTTCTGGATGCTTTCCGTAAACTGAATGCTTTTAAAGGCGATGGTAATTTTGGGGGTTGGCTCAGACGAATTGTTGTGAATAACTCTCTGGATGTTTTAAAGAAAAGAAAAGAGACGCTTTCATTTGAAGAAAACAAGTTGGAGTTTGTTGATGAAAAAGATGATTACATCGAAAGTGTGGAATATCAGGTGGAAGAAATTAAAAAAGGTCTGAAATTATTACCTGAAGAACACCGGATGGTAATTTCACTTTTTCTATTTGAAGGATATGACCATGATGAGATTGCTCAAATTCTGGATATTTCAAATAATGCTTCACGCACACGTTTTTCAAGAGCTAAAGGGAAATTGTTAAAAATATTATCGGAACAAAGAACCATTAAAATGTTTCATCCGAATTAAATAAGCTTAAGATGCAGCGCATTGAAGACATAATTAAAAAAAATAAGGAAGCGTTCAATAACAGCGAACCCAACCCTGATCATTTTGAGAACTTTCAAAAGAAACTTGAAGGTGATCATACAAAAAGTAGTGAAGGCTGGTTTGAACGTTATAACATTATGTTAAAAATTGCTGCTGCAATTTTGATTTTTGCTACTGTTGGCACTATTCTCTATACAGATACTTTTTCCTATTTAAAAAACACATTTACCAATGAAATAGTTGCTGCTGAACTTCCCGCTGAAATCATTGAAGTGATGGCTTATTATAATGTTATCTCTGATAAGAAAATCAGTCAAATTGACGACCTGGCAGTTTCAGATGATGAAGCTACCCGGGTAAAGGAAATGGCTCTTAAGGAATTAAAGTTGCTGGAGGATGATCGTAGTGAATTGGAAGCTGAATATGCAGTAAATCCAAATAGCGAAAGAATTATGAATGCACTTTTACTAAACCAACAACAGCGATCTCAAATTTTAGATCGAATTATAAGTACATTAAACCAGATAAATTAATATAAATCATGAAAACTTTAAGAATTAGTTTGTTAACATTATTATTGGGAACCTTCATGGTATCTCAATCAATAGCTAAGGAAGAATTCACAAAAAAAATCAGTAAATCTTATGATGTGAATAAAGATGCCACTTTGGTAATAAAAAATAAATTTGGTAAGATACATTGCCAGAACTGGGATCAAAATGCCATTTCCATAGAAGTTACCATAACATTAGAAGCTTCGAACCAGGAAAAGGCCAATAAATATTTTGATAAGATAAGCATTGCATTTTCAGGAAATAGCGAAAAGGTAACTGCTACCACAAGCTTTGATGATAATTTATTCGATAATAACAACAATGATATCAGCATTGATTATATGGTAAAGATGCCAAAAACCATTGGTATTGATTTAGACCATAAATTTGGGGATATTATTCTTGAGGAGGTTCAAGGTTCAAGTGTAATTGAACTAGGTTATGGATCATTAAAAGCTAATAAATTGTTAGGAAATAATAATGAATTAGAAATTAAATTCAGTGAAGGATTTATTGGTTATGTAAAGAGTGCTAACCTTGAATTGAAATATTCTGAACTAGAAATTGATGAAGCCCAGGATATGTCAGTCGAATCAAAGTTTTCTGAACTGAATATTGGTAAAATTGATGTCCTTACCCTTGAGTCAGGATATGATGATGATTTTATCGGTTCCATTAGAGACCTGGATGTTGAAGCTGGATTTTCAGATGTTGAAGTACGTAATCTGGAAGAAAGGTTGATTGCTGACCTGGATTATGGCGAAATAAAAGTAAAAGAAATGGGCCGGGATTTTAAATTGATTGAAATTACAAATAGTTTTTCTGATACCAACATCGGTTTCAATGCTGAATCCAGTTTCAGGCTAATTGCTACTATTAAAATGGGAGACCTTTCTTATCCAAGAGATAAAGCCAGACTCTCAGTTGTTGATCTGTCCTATACTTCAAATAAATATGAAGGAGTAATTGGCGACAATCAGGATACCAGTTCAAAAGTGATAATCGAAGCAAAAAATTCAGGCGTAAATTTATATTACCGCTAATCTCCCATAGGTCCGCAGGACTCCTACGGAGGATACCTATGGTAAATAATTCAATAAATAATAATTAATTAAATCATGAAAACAATGAAGACTAAACAATTATTAACCTTTGCAATACTACTAACTTTCCTGCTGACACTACAATCAAGTTGTACATATGGATTTGGTGGAATTAAAGGAAATGGCAATGTAACCAAACAAGAACGTCAATTAAACTCTTTCAACGCCCTTGACGTAGGTGGTGCATTTAAAGTTTTTCTCACTCAAGGTGATAAAGAATTCGTTATTGTAGAAGCAGATGAAAATTTGCTTGATATAATCATTACTGAAATTAGGGGCAATACCCTGGTAATTAAGACAAAGGAGGATATCAAGGATTCAGAGGCGTTAAACATATACTTAACGTTTAAAAACCTTGATGATATGGAGATCTCAGGAGCTTGTCATTTGTCTGGTGAAAATAAAATGAAATTTGGTGATCTGGATCTGGAGTGTAGTGGTGCATCTGATGTGGAACTAAAAATGGTAACCTCAAAGTTAAGTATGGATTGTAGTGGTGCCAGCCAGGTTGAATTATACGGAAGTGCTGAATCGGTTGATCTTGATCTGTCCGGAGCCTCTCATTACGACGGCTATGACCTGGAAGCTGATATTTATTTTGTGGATGTTAGTGGAGCTTCCCATGCTAAAATATTTGTAAATAATGAATTATCTGCTGAAGTTTCCGGCGCAGCTAGTTTAAAATATAAAGGTGAACCGGTTATTAAAGCACATGATGTTTCAGGTGCGGGTAGTATGAAGAAATATTAACTTGAGACATAAAAAAATAAAAAATGGTCACACTGAGCAATGTTTAAGTGTGACCATTTTTTATTTTAAAGCCGATTATTTATTAAACAACAACTCCCTGTATTTTGGTAATGGCCAGAGTTCATCATCCACCATTAATTCCAGTTTATCGACGTGGCTCCTGATCACTTCAAGGTAAGGCATGACCTTTTGGTTATAGGCCAGTGCTTGTTTTTCCATGTTCTCAAGCCGGTTTGCTTTTTTCCTTTCTTCAAGCATTTCGGCTACTTTGTCTTTAATTTCTTCCACGTGTTCCGAAATTTCTTTGATAGTAAGCATCTGGTTGCGCGAAAGTTTTACAAAGGTTTTCGAATCAAGTACATCTTTCAGCCCTTTTACATTTTCAATCAGCGTATTTTGATACCTGATAGCAATAGGTATAATATGATTTTTGGCCAGATCACCAATTACACGTGATTCAATCTGAATTTTCTTTGTGTAATTTTCAAGCTGGATCTCATAACGGGCAGCCAATTCTCTCTCTGAAATAATATCTAATTGTTCAAACAGTTTAACCGATTCTTTGGATATTAATAACTTTAAGGCCTCAGGTGTGGATTTAATATGAGATAATCCTCTTTTTCCAGCCTCTGTAATCCATTCATCTCCATAGTTGTTTCCTTCAAAA
>DAOVYU010000297.1 GCA_030635465.1 Bacteroidales bacterium
AATTTTCAACCATTCTGGCAGCATTATGAAGGTACTCGAGTGCCCTTTTATTATTATCCAGATTTTGGTAAATAATGGCAATGTTTACCAATGTGACTGGGTTTTCTGAACCAGAAAGTTCTTTATCAATTGCTAAAGCTTCTTCAAAATGATCCAGTGCCAATTCATAATTACCCAGATTTTTATTGGAATATCCCAGGTTGTTGAGTGAAATGATCTCTTGTTGTTTGTTTCCAGTCTTTCTATAGTAATCAAGTATTTTTTGATTGTATAACAATGATTGTTCATATTCACCCAGATAATTCAAACATTTGATCAAATTAAAATAAGTAGCAATCAACTTGTTTTTTTGGCCATTGTCTTGAACTATTTTTTCTATTCTTTCATAATAATTCAACGATTTTTGAAATTCATTTTTATCATAGTATACCTGTGCAATGTTTTCGAGTAATTGAACATTTTTCTCTATGGTTCCCTCATTTAAAAAAATCAACTCAGCTCGCGTATAATATTCAAGGGCTTTATCATACAGTTGCCCTTCCTGGAATATCTCACCGATTTTTAACCGGATTTGCGCAATTGAATTACTGTCACCAATGATTTCATATTCATAAATAGCTGATAAATAATAACGCAATGCACCGGGTAAATTCTCATTTTCTCTTTCCAATTCTGCAAACACTTTAAAGGCATCAGCTTTGTCTTTACGGTATTCAAAATCACGACCATAACTGGATCCCTTCAACCTACTGGTATCCGGGTAGTTTTGATTTTTTAATATTTCAGATGGTTCAATTACTTCCTGTCCAAAGCAAAAAATTGCCAGGCTGAAAAACAATATGAATATGTATAAAATCCTTTTCATTTGCTAATCCATTCTGAAGCTTAATCCAATTTGATAATACCTTCCATATTGAGGGTTATAAATCAAGTCACTATTTGAACCATAGGCATCAATGCCACCATATTGAGCATTGAATATATTTTTTATATCCAGGTATGCCTGAAAATTGCGATTGATCTTATAACGTATCATAAAATCCATGGTGTAATAAGCCTTAACTTCTGTAGCATACCCATAATATTCCATGAGTTCAGGTTCAACCGGAAAAAAACGCTTTTTAGCTTTGCTCGAATAAATATTGTGTAAAAAAATTGTCCATGCTTGTAGCGGTTTAAAATCAATATTAAATTGTACAAACCAATTGGGCATATTGCGATAATCATTTAACTCTCCCCGATTATTTGGCAGTGTCTCTTTTCCCTTGCTATATGTAACATACAGGTCTGTATTTAGCGAGATATTGGGGATGAGTTTTTTAGCTTTGATAATCAGTTGTGTGCTGAATAACTCAGCTTTGGAATTTTTATCATTTACAGCTGAAAAAGCATTTACTTTAGTAGCATTTGGATATAATTCCGGATCAATTTCTTTTATTGAATATGTAATTTTTTCATCCAAACGGTGATACAATGCAACAAATTCAACATAAATATTTTTAAAAGGTTTATGCCTGATACCAAAATCTATACCGCTGAACAATTCGGGTTTTACATCCGGATTTGGAATGTTATTGTAATAAATGCTATCTGCTGTTTGATAAGCAATGGATTTGTAAGTATAATATAAAGAAGGTGCCCTGAATCCCTGACCATATGAAGTCCTGAAAGATAATTTACTGGTAGCATTAAAAAGAATACCTATCCTGGGATTTAGGCTTGAACCATAAATTGAGTGGTGATCGTATCTTCCACCAGCAATAAAGATAAATTTATGCAGTCGATAATATACCTGCAGGAAACCGGCTACATTATTGAAATTTGTTGGATTGATACCAAAGTTTCCAAAAACAGTATCGTTATAGTCTACGGATTCAGAAAAAGGGGTGTAAAGTTCTGTTTCAAAGGGCTCTCCTAAATCATTTGTAACAGGCAGGTTGCCTGAGAGTTGAAAAGAAAATCCACCTGTTAGTTCCAGATTTGGGGTGAAGTTATAGGTTAGGATTTCCTCGAAATTGATGTCGTCGGATGCTGCATATTTATAAACCCGGCCATTGTCACCCACATCATATATTAAACGGAAAGTTGAATTATTATCAAGCCGGTAATTTAAATAAGAAAGATAAGTAGTAGAAGCCAGTTTCTTCCATGACTTTGAATAATCAAATGAATATCTATCGATTTTTTCACCCCAGAAATTTAAAGGATCATAATAGGCATACATATTGGGTGCCTGTCCAATGGATGAATGAGAGGTCCGAAGTGTATGTGTATAATTAAATTTTAATCCCCTGTATTTTAAACCAAATCCAATCAACCTGCTTGATTGTGGTAATCGGTTCATTTTCGGTGAAAGGGAGTCTCCTTTATAATATGGTGCCTGATAATAGTTTAGCGTTGTGTCATCATTTGGTGGGATAAAAGGGTAGATTGATGGATTATACAAATTTTCTATATCATATTTTGTGTTCATATCACCTCTTGTGCTGTAACTGCCATAGAAAGTGTAATTGAGAATATTTTTGTTCTGTCCTACTTTTCCACCAATCATCACATCCATAAAATAATTCTGATTGCCGCCCAGTGTGATATCAGCCTGCGCCCAAACTGGTCGCTCTGAAGTATTGGTAATGATATTGATAACCCCTGAAATGGCATCAGCACCATAAATTGCAGCAGCTGGGCCATAAATAATTTCGATGCGTTCTGCCTGTCTTATGGGAAGCTGATTACCTATTGGCATCCCGCTTACAACGGATGGTCGAAAGGGTATGTTATCAACCAATATCTTGCAGTAATAATTGCCAAATAATCCATCCATCAAAAATGTTTCTCCTTCAATCCCTGAACCGGGTTGTGAAACTTTGATCCCTGGAATATCTTTCAAAACATCCACCAGGCTTGTATAGCCATTTTTAATGATTTCTTCACGTGATATAACATAAACAGTAACTGGGAGGTCATCCCGGAGTTTCTCAGATCGGCTGGCGGAAACAATTTGTATACTTTCACTTTCTGATTCTGATTTAATGTCATCTTCTCCCAAACGAAACATTTCCTGGTTTTCAGTCTGACTATAGACGGAGCAAGCTGAAAGTAATATTAAAAATAGGGTGAGTTGACGAATCATATGACAAACCGAAATAAATATTTTCATGCAAATATACACAGACTGCATGAAAGTATTTATACTGAGGTTCCCTCTGATCGAAAATATCTATTATATATCAGAGGAAATGTAAAAAAATTGGTGAAGTGTTTTGAATATGACTCAAATTAATATTCAGGTTGGTAAATTTGAATATTAATAAAAAGAAATAATACTATTTTTGTTTTTTGAAAATGGATAAATTGAAAATTAATCAGAAACTAAAAATTTATACAATGAAGAAATTATTAATTACACTTTTTATTGGATTATTTTTTACAAGTATA
>DAOVYU010000050.1 GCA_030635465.1 Bacteroidales bacterium
TAAAATTGATTCTTTTTGGAAGGGATTCTCTTTAGGGTGCAATGGCCAATGAGTTAGTACTTAGAGTTTCGGACAGAATGGCTGGATGGGCCATGAATACGTCTCTTTCTGCAACTGAATCTATTCCGGCACATAGGGTTGTAAACCGAATAGGTATGCTAACCGGGAAACATCATTTTGGGAGCCCTGAAATTATGAAACAATTATTGGAAAATGAAGGGATCAAAGTTAAGAATGATAAAATTCTTGATTTTAACAAGCATTATTGGGATCCTTTAAAAGAACTCCTTTAATCATATTATTCCTTCTTTGGTCGACCGGTTTTGTCAAAAAACAATCCCAATTTTTGATTACCGGAATTCTTCTTTTTATTAACCAGCTCAACATAATAATAATCATTTCTATCTTTTCGGGTTACTTTTTCACCGTATGCTACCTTATAATCTGAATAATCATTATCAAGGCTACGTTGCACAGGGGCATAAATATTTTTAACATCCATTTCAACGACAGTTTGTACCCATTGGGCTGAATCTGAAAATTCAGCAGTTGTAAATTTGTCTCTGTAAATAAACTGAGCTTCCCAATTACCTTCCTTTGTTCCCCATTTTACATCTTTTGCACTTGCAAATCGGCTATTAAATTTTTTACCTACATTTTTGGGTATATCAACTGTTAACAGATATTGGCTTTTTAGTTCTTCAGGTCGGATTACCTTTTGGATCTGGCCTGATTTATTAAAGAACAATTCAAATTTGTATGGTTTCTCCTGACCTTTTTCAAACCTCTCCACATATACATAATAATAGTCTTTTCTGTCAGCCCTGGTTACTTTTTCAGCCATCACAAATTTGTCATTTGTATGGTTTTCAGCTAAATACTTTAACACGGGTGCATACAGGTCTCTAACATCATAGGAGACCCTGGTTTCTATCCACTTACCATTGGGTAAGAACTCAGCTATTGTAGGACTTTCTCTGTAATAAAAGCTGGCTATAAAATTATATTCAATTGTATCACTTGTATTAACTACACTATTCCACTCGATACCTTCTGCTCTGGGAAATCGTTTTTGCCAACTATCAATAACTGCTACAGGTGTTTCTGCATTATGATCATCAATTCCAACAACTGTAAGATCCTCAAATCCTTCAGGTGCTTTCACCTGTTCAATTTGTCCGGTTTTGTCAAAAAACAACTCAAATAGCAAAGGATCTTTCCTGCCTTTTTCCTTGCGTTCAAGTTGTACGTAATAATAATCTTGCCTGGTGGCAAGAGTAGCTTTTTCCGCCATAACTATTTTGTCTTTAGGAAAGTTTTCATCCAGATATTTCTCAATAGGTGGATACAATTCCCCATAGTCAACTTCCATAATTGTTTGAACCCATTCACCATCAGGTTTATATTCAGCGTAGGTAATTAAATCTTTGTAAAAACAATCGACTTTATAATTATTATCCACCTTGTCCCAGGATACGTTTTCAGCTTTTGGGAATTTTTTATGAAAGTTCTTTTGTACTATTTCCGGAACTTCAGAATCTAATGTTTTTTGAGAAAACAGGGATAGTGAAATTACAAACGTAATAATGAATGTAAAATACTTCATTTGCGTAGAGTTTAAGAAAAATTAAATATTACAGATTATATATTTAAAAATTTAAATCTTATACTAAAATTCGGGAATAAAGTTTAAAATATTATAATGTAATTAATTGACTTCTATCAGGTCCGACCGACACCATTGCAACCGGAACTTTGATTTCTTGTTCAATAAATTTAACATATGCCGTTAGTTCAGCAGGCATATCATCAGCTTTTTTAAGTTCAGTTGTATTACAATTCCATCCCTGTACTTCTTTATAGACAGGGTTCAGATTTTCATAGGATGCTTCAAACGGAATATAGTCGATAAGTTTGCCGCCAAAGTCATAGTTAGCACCAGCTTTTATGGTTTTAAAAGTATTCAAAACATCTGCTTTGGTCATACAAAGTTTGGTAACACCATTTAACATTACGGCATATTTCAGAGCTGCGAGATCGACCCAGCCACATCTTCTTGGCCTTCCTGTAGTAGACCCATATTCTCTTCCCTCATCACGAAGTTTTTGCCCTTCTTCATTATCCAATTCAGTAGGGAAGGGACCGCTTCCAACGCGGGTGCAGTAAGCTTTAAAGATACCATAAACTTCACCTATTTTAGATGGTGCAATCCCTAATCCTGTGCAAACTGCTGCTGCTACAGTATTTGAAGACGTAACAAACGGATATGTGCCAAAATCAACATCCAGCATAGTTCCTTGAGCACCTTCAGCCAGCACTTTTTTATTATTATTTAAACTTTGATTGATATAGTATTCACTATCGATTTTTTGGATAGGTTTTATTATTTCAATGGCATCAAACCATTTTTGCTCGTACTCGTCAAGTGTCAATCCTTCAATCTTTTGAGTATTATAGTCAAAATCAAATGACTTAATTATCTGTAAGTGTTTTTCTTTTAGCTCTTTGTATTTTTTATAAAAGTCATTGCGTTCAATATTTCCAATTCGTATACCCAGACGAGCCGTTTTATCAGTATAAGTTGGCCCAATTCCTTTTAATGTTGACCCGATTTTTGCTTTCCCTTTATTATGTTCGTACATCGCATCTAATAGCCGATGTGTTGGTAATATCAAGTGAGCTTTTTTAGAAATTAAAAGATTCTTATCAACTGAAATTTGACTGCTTTCTAATTTTTCTAACTCTTTGTTAAATACAAATGGATCAATGATTACTCCATTGCCAATCACATTTATGGTATTTTTATTAAAAATACCTGAGGGGATTGTGTGAAGAATAAATTTCTTATTATCAAATTCAATGGTATGTCCAGCATTTGGTCCACCTTGAAACCGTGTAATAATGTCGTATTGCGGTGCGAGTACATCAACGATTTTGCCTTTACCTTCATCACCCCATTGTAATCCTAATAAAATGTCAGCTTTCATTAATTAAGGAAATAAAATTTAGAATAAATTGTAAATGATTGAATTATAGCATTAAAAGCGAAATTTAAAAAGCCTTATGGCTAATTCAAATAACGATACTAAAGTACATTAAAAATCATTTATCAGGAAAGATAAATTAAAAAAGAATGGGAATTTCAAAAATTTAATTTACAGCTTCTTTTTTCATTGCTCCATAAAAGGTTAATGAATGGTGTGTAATCTTAACACCCAGTTCATTTTCAACAGTTTCTTTTATTTGCTGAACCCTTGCATCACAGAACTCTAAAACTTCGCCATTATCCAGATTTATAAAATGATCGTGTTGTTTGAAACGGTATGATTTTTCAAACTGTGCACAATTATTACCAAATTGATGTTTGGTTACAAGATTACAATCCAACAGCAGTTCAATGGTATTATACAGCGTGGCTCGACTAACCCTGTACTTGTTGTTCTTCATGCGGATATACAAAGTCTCAATATCAAAGTGACCTTCAGTGGTATAAATTTCTTTAAGAATAGTAAACCTTTCTGGAGTTTTTCGATGTCCTTTGCCCTCAAGATACTCAGTAAAAATTTTCTTTACCGTTTCGAATGTGTCTTTATTTGAACTTTTCATTTCTGTTGAAGTTATCATTAATTGCGGTACATCACTAACATAACACGCAAAAATCTTAATTGTTTATGCTATAGATTCCAAATCCAAAAATCATTAGAAAAAACCGATCGATAAAAATATGAATTTTTTTTTATTCCTATTTGGTATAAATAAAAATAAATTTATCTTTTTTACATTTTTGGCTATATGAGGAGGAAAATTCATGAGAAATTAATTAAGATAAGAATTTATTAAATGGAATTAATGCGGTCTACTTTTTTTACATCCGGGAGTTTCTTTAATATTACAATAAGATTATTCAAATTTGAAGTGCTATAAACGTAGAGCATAATTTTAGCATTGATCATTCCGGCATCACTTTCAAGATGAAATGATTTGATATTTATTTTCAGATCTTCGGTTATAATTTTAATCATATCGTTTATAAATCCCTGCTTATCAATCCCACTAATTTTAATTCCAGTTAAAAATCCAATTGATTCTTTATCATTCCATTTGGTTTTAATGATCTTGTTACCATATTTTGACATTTGATTTATTGCTATTGGGCAATTGATCCGATGAATTTTTATAGCATCACCTGGTGCAATAAATCCAACAATATCGTCACCAGGGATAGGATTACAGCAATTTGAAATATCATAACTGATTTTTTGAAGGTCAGCTTCTTCATTAGGTGTTTTCGACTGGACATTAAGTTCTTCAATTACAGCCTCTGTAAGTGTTTTGCGAACAGTTGCTTTTGATTTGGTAAATGGCCTGATAAGCATTTTACTGAACCAACTTTCTTTGTCATGTTCACCACAACAATCTCGTATTTCTTTTAATCCAATTAGATTTTGGGCTATATCGTAATACAGTTCAATAGAACTTGTGTAATTATATTTTTGCTTTAGTTTTTTTAAAGACACACTATTTATTTCATGTCCAACCTGGTTGAGATATTCTTGCAGCTTACCTTTACCTTTCTCAGAATATTTTTTCTTTTCTTCTTTTATGGCATTTTTAATTCGTGTTCGGGCACGGGCTGTTACCACATAATCGAACCATTCATCTTTGGGTAATTGTTTTTTTGAAGTAATTATTTCTACCTGATCACCACTTTTTAGCTTATAATTTAATGGGGTTAGTTTGTGGTTTACTTTGGCACCAATACAAGTATTTCCAATTTCAGAATGAATGGCATAGGCAAAGTCCAATACCGATGACCCTTTAGGCAGATTACGTAATTCTCCCTGAGGGGTAAAAACATAAATTTCATCAGTAAATAGAAAACCTTGAAAATCGTCAATAAAATCCAGGGCACTTGACTCACTACTTTGCAGCATATCCCTGATACGTTCTAACCAGTTGTTGATATTTTGTTCTGATATACCAGGTGAAACTCCTTTATATCTCCAATGTGCAGCATACCCTTTTTCGGCCATTTTATCCATTCGTTCTGTTCTGATCTGAACTTCAACCCATTTCCCATTTTTACTCATAACTGTAGTATGTAGGGCTTCATAACTATTGGCTTTCGGTATTGAAATCCAATCGCGCAATCGATCAATATTGGGACGATAATGGTCAGTGATGATTGAATAAACACGCCAGCAATCAACTTTTTCAGTTTCAAATGGTGTATCGATTATTATCCTGATGGCGAATAGGTCATATACCTCTTCTACTGGAATTTCCTTATTTTTCATTTTGTTCCAGATAGAATGAATTGACTTATCCCTGGTTTTTATTTCATAGGTAAATTGTTGCTGATTTAAATCTTTTTTAATAGGATAAATAAACCTGTTAGTAAACCTTTTTCGCTCATTCAATGATTCCTTTAACTTGTCCGTAATTGTATTATAGATTTCAGGTTCCGTATATTTTAATGAGAGGTCATCCAGTTCAGATTTAATTGAATATAAACCAAATCGGTGAGCCAATGGAGCATATAAAAAGTTGGTTTCAGAAGCAATTTTTAATTGTTTATGCGGAGGCATTGCATCCAGAGTTCGCATATTGTGCAACCTGTCTGCTAGTTTAACTAATATTACCCTGACGTCATCCGACAGGGTTAAAAGCATTTTTTTAAAGTTTTCAGCTTGTATTGAAGCAGAGCTATGATCAAAAATGTCTTTAATCTTGGTAAGTCCATCAATGATCTTTGCAACAGTAGGACCAAAAAGGTTTTTAATATCATTTAGTGTATAATCTGTATCTTCAACTACGTCATGCAACAAAGCACATGCAATTGATGTTTTTCCTAGTCCAATTTCTCCAGCTACAATACGGGCAACTTCAAGGGGATGGTAAATATAAGGTTCACCGGTTCTCCGACGCATATCCTTATGTGCATCTACAGCAAGGTTGAAAGCTTTTCTTACAAACTTTTTATCTTCTTGATTAACTGGTCGCCAAACCCTCAACAAGCTTCGATACCTGTTTATTATTGCTCTTTTTTCCTGTTCCGGATCGGGAATAAACATCTGATTGCGCTCCTATGAAATTCCTACAAAATTATTCAAAAACACGGACATTACAAAACTCTATACATTAATTGTAAATTGTCGTAAAAACAAATATTCTGGAATAATAATCGTTAGAATAGAACGAAAAAATATTTGTAATTTTGATCTGATATTTTAGATCGTTATTTTGGAATGGATTTATGAAGTTAAAAATTTACTTTTTCATATCATTTTTTCTCCTTGTAACATATAGTTATGCAACCCATGAAAGGGCTGGAGAAATTATATATCGTCATATTAGTGACCTGACGTATGAAGTAACTATTATAACTTATACATATTCTCCAAGTCCAGCTGACAGACCACAATTAACAATTTTGTGGGGTGATGAAACTTCTTCGGTACTTGACAGGGTACAAAAAATACCTATAACAAATATTATACAGCGGAATGTTTACCTTGGTGAGCATACTTATGTAGGAGGAGGGATTTTTACACTTTCGGTGGAGGACCCCAATCGAAACTATGGTATAGCTAATATCCCCAACTCAGTAAATATTCCTTTTTTCATTCAAACAGAATTGGTCATTAATCCATTTTTGGGGCCTAATAATTCGGTAGTTTTATTAAATCCTCCTCTTGATTACGGTTGTGTTGACAGGGTCTATATCCATAATCCAGCAGCCTATGATCCTGATGGTGATAGTATTTCTTACAAGTTGACAATTTGCAGAGGTGCCGGAGGATTACCTATACCTGGTTATGTTTATCCAAATCAAGTTGATCCCAATAATCCCGGTGATTTTTACATTAATCCAATTACTGGTGACTTAGTTTGGGATAGTCCCACATTACA
>DAOVYU010000029.1 GCA_030635465.1 Bacteroidales bacterium
AATAAATACCTTGAAAAGGACAAGCCAATTAGGGTATGAACAATGGTATGTTGAACTGTTTCTTTTTCATTATGTATTACAAAATTAAGATTAAATAATTTTGTCAATTGATAAATAATTACCACAAACTTTCGTTGTATTTGTTTTGCAGTAAATCAAATAAATTATAAATCAAAAAATTATTCTAAAGATGAAAAGCTATTATGTAAAAAAAATCATCCCAAAACTTTTTCTAATATTATTGATTGGAGGGGTTGCATTCAGTTCAGGGGGATGTAAAAGTAAAAAGAAACTGGCTCAGGAAGCAGCTGCAAAAGAATATGCTGAAAAAGTAGCCAAAGCCAAGGCTGAGTTACAAGCTATTTTAGATGATAATGGGACAATGCCTCTTGCTGAAATGGAAAGAAGGCTGAATGATATTAAATCCCAAAATCTGAATGATCCGGAAGTGGATGGATTGATTATGAAGGTTGAAGCTAAAATTGCACTTGAAAAAGAACAATTGGAAAAATTGAAAGCACAGGAAATGGCCAGAAAAAAGGCTGAGGAAGAGCGAACGCGCTATGATTATATCAACGATTATTTTTCGCAAATAGCCCGAGCTGGTGATGTAGCAAGTGCAAACGCAAAAATTTCAGAAGCCATGAAATTGTATGCTAACAAAGATGTTCCGGTACTCATCATAATCAGCCAGGCAGATGGAGTTGTTGATTATGACAAGCCAACAACCATCGAAAATTATTTGAATTTTGTGAAGGATCAGAAAAGCTATAAAAATAAGATCCATAATGTGAAGTTTGATGAATATGGTCAGATTACTGAACTAGAATTAATTAAATAATTAGAAAGATGAAGACGAAAAGATTTTTTATAGCTATTGTGTTTGTTTCTTTTGGAATTCAGGCGATAGCACAAGATGAAATAAGCCCAGAACGCAAACAAGCCATTGATAGTCTGGCACTTGAAAAAGTACGAGACTTGAGTAAATATATTAGCCTGATAGGTGATAAAGGAACTGAATTTTCGGAGGCAAACAGGGTAATCGACCGGGCCGAGGAATTGTTTATGGACGGAAGCGACGTGATCGTCTCATCTATTTATCGTGAAGAGGTAAACTATTATGTAGTTAGAAAATACCTGGAGCGATTGATGCGCTTAAACTATAATAAGGTAGATATTGAATGGTATAAAATTCAATATGTTAGTGATCTTGAACGTCAACCTGATGGAACTTATGTGGGTGTTATAACTGTGTTCCAGAAATTTTCGGGTTACGATAAAGAAGGTAATCTTGTTTACCAGGATGTTACTAAAAAGGATATCACCGTATATGTAAAGCGTAAAGAAACACAAATTGCTGGGCGGTTAATCGGATTTTGGGATGTGCTGTTAGGAGATATTCGGGTAAAGGAAACATCAAAGGAATAATTATAATTTAGTTTATTTTCATAATTGATAAATGGCTGCCTGGATAATTTCAGGCAGCATTTGTTGTATAATAGTGCCGGGTAAATTTATGTTAAGAATTCAGTTTGTATATTTTTATCAAAAAATTCAGGTATTGAAAAATCTATTGTTATTCAGCATTATTTTTATTAGCATATCTGGATATTCTCAAGGAAGTTTTAGTTCCCTTACAGGAGATGAAAGTGAATTTTATGCAGAAACAAAGCAAGTCAACCAGTTTTTCAGGAGGTTTAACAATGAAGAAGACCGGCTTGGAGTTAGATATTATCCAGGCGATAGCAAATACAGGGACAATGAATTCAGGAATGTATATTTGAATATGTTGTTCGATTTGCAAAACTCAAACATTGACAAACAATTGAAGAATGAGTTTATAAAAGATGTTACCCAAATTGAATCTCCTGAATTTATTGATTTTCATGGTGGATTATGGTTTGCTGAAGTAGCCTCAACATTTACCTATTATGGAACTACTGAAAATCTTTTACTGTTTTTACAGCTCGAAGATGAAAATCTGGGTTCCAAATGGATTTTTACCAATGTATATTTCAATAAGTTTTTACGAAATTTTTACAAAGGTGAAGATGATGTTGTTGACAAATCATTTTTGCATCCTATGAGCCATGAATTGGACTTCATGAATATTTATAAAGCTTTTAAAGATAACAAGTATGTAGAGTATTATGCCAGTCAGGAATTTAAACCTGACTACCTGACTTTGTTATTTTATGAGATGAAAATGGGCAATATGAGCTTTGAAAGTATTGGCCAGTTAAAGTTTCATTTTTTCCAGGTAGATGGTTGGTATTTTGAAGTTTCGTATTTTAACAGATCTGGAAATAATTCGGGATGGCTCATCTCAAAACTATTTCAAATAAATAAACAGGATAAAGAAGAATTAATCAAATTTTATTTGCCTTGAAAAAATCTACGCTATTATTATCAATTGTTTTATTTGTGATTTTTCCATTATGCTTAACAGCACAGGAGAAAAATGCATTATCAAGTTCCGACATCGAAAGTTACAAAAAACAGGTAACCAATCTTGTTATGTACCTTGAAGAAACAATGAATTTTCTGGGTGATCCAACCAATGTTGTAAAAGAAAAAGAGATTGTTATCAATAGTAGTTATCTGAAAATTTTTAAAGATAACAAAGTACAGATAGAGGATGATCTGGATGCGAAAAGGGAAGTCCCTTTGAGAAAAGATGTGCAGGCATATTTAAAGGACATCCAATTCTTTTTCCGAAATGTAAAATTCGAATTTTTAATTGCCGATATAAATCATTTTGTAAATGAAGAGAATTTGCATTTTTTCAAGGTGTCTTTTAACCGTAATTTGCAGGGAATAACAATTGAAGGGGATTCTGTGTTAAATCGCAAAGCGAGATTTATGGAGATAAATCTCGATGTCGCATCCACTGACCTAAAGATTGTAAGTATCTACACTACTAAAATAAATGAAAAAGAAGAAAACAGGCAGTGGTGGATTAGCCTACCTGTTGAATGGAAAAAGGTATTTGGTGAAAATGTTTTTATTCAGGATTCAATAAAACTGTCTGACATTTCATATTTTGCAGATAGCCTGGTGATTACTTATAGTGATCAAATTGAAGAAATTGCGATATCTGATACTTCATTGAATTACGATATTGAATTGCCTGAAGAGAGGCAGTCAATTTCTAATTCTGCTTCCTCTTATGATACAATTTATTTTGATTCTGAAATTATATCCTCTAAACTTGGCGAAATATTACATCTGCAAGAATTAGATATTTCTAATAATGAAAATATCAGGTATTTGAATCCATTATCTGAATTGACAATGCTGACCAGTATAAATTGTTCCAATACGCTTGTGAGCGACTTGTTTCCCATTCGCAATTTAAATAATCTTGAGTTACTTAATTGTTCTCAAACTCCAGTGGCTGACCTTACACCATTGCATTACTCAAACACTTTGAAGGAGTTAAATTGTGGGTATACATTGATTTCTGACATGGCACCAATTTCTGGTCTGATAAATCTGGAAATACTGGACTGTGAAGGAATTAAAATAACTGATCTTGATTTTTCACAAGATCTCAAGAACCTTAAAAGAATCAACTGTGGCAAAACCAGAATACACAGTGTTAATCAACTTGCAAAGCATCCATCATTAGAGCATTTGGATATTTCCGGTACAAGCATCACTGATCTGAGTCCTTTGGATTCATTGAATAACCTTTTGTCCCTGAATTGTGAAAATGGTGCAATTACTTCACTTGAATCTATTAATAAAATCCCAAATTTGCAGGTGCTTCGGATAAGTAATACGGAAGTAAATAGTCTTAAGCAATTAACCAATGTTGAAAATCTAAAAAAGATTTATTGCGACAATACCGGGATCGCCAGGGAAGAAACCATTCAATTTATGCGTGACAACCCCGGAACGCTTGTTATATTTGCATCTGATGAATTATTTCTGGGCTGGAAAGAACTGGAAGAACCCTGGAAGGAAGTTATAAACACATATACAGAGATTAGTGATGATCCTTCCAAAGAAGAATTACATACAATATTGAAGATTGAGGATTTGGATATTTCAGGAAATAAGCAAATTTCGACTTTAAGACCTATTCGAAGTTTATTTAATCTGAAACGATTGAATGTTTCCTCAATGTCGGTCAGGGATTTTTATTTCATAGGCGAAGCCATTGAGCTGGAATGGTTGAATATGTCAAATAATCCCATTGATAGTATTGCTTATTTGAATGATTTGAAACGCTTGCAGGAATTAAAAATTGAAAACACAAACATTACTTCACTTGAACCTTTGGGAGCTTTGCAAAAACTTAATTTTGTATATGCTGATAGTTCTAAAGTAGATGAAAAGGCAGCATATCAACTCAGAGATTTAAATCCGAATTGTGTGGTTATATTCAAAACAAATGAATTGGTTAATTGGTGGGAAGATTTGCCAGATAGCTGGAAGGCTTTATTTACCGATGAATATGAATTGAATTCTCCTCCTATTTCAGAAGAATTACACTCACTAATATTTCTCGATTCACTATCGATAATGAATAATACGCAAATAAAAGAATTGAGTCCGGTGTCAACTATTAAAGAATTAAAAAACTTAAGCTTCCTGGGCACACAAATCAATGCTCTTGACCCTTTGGCTGGATTGAAAAAGCTGGAAGTTTTACATTGTAGTCAAAGTCCGGTAAATAATTTGGCTCCTTTAAGTGGCTTAGCTCAATTACATACAATTGATATAGAAAATACGGCGGTAACTGATTTATCTCCCTTAACAACCCTTGTTGAATTAAAACAATTAAATTGTTCCGGTACACAAATTAAATCTTTAAAACCCTTATCAAGCCTGGCCAACCTGGAAGTTGTTAAATTGAATAATACAGCTATTAAATCGCTGAAACCATTTCAATCCTTAATCAATTTAAAGAAAGTTGAATGTTATAATACAAGAATTTCGGCCAAGACAGTTGAACAATTTAAAAAATCAAATCCCAATTGTGAAGTCGTTTATTATTAGAAAGTTGCTTATTTATCCTAATTTCGCGAAATAATTAAACCCTTCAAAACTAAAGTAAATGTCTTCAAATAAAATAATGGATCCCATAGGTAAACTGATGGGCTTGAGGTATAAGTCGCATCCCTGGCATGGTGTGGATATAGGTAATGATGCACCAGAAATTATTATGAGTTTCATTGAAATGGTACCTACTGACACTGTAAAATATGAAGTGGATAAAGAAACTGGTTATTTAAAAATTGATCGACCACAGAAATATTCCAACGTTATTCCTGCACTTTATGGTTTTATTCCACAAACATTCAGTGGAGAAAAAGTAGCAGAATATTGTATGAGTAAAACAGGAAAAAAGGACATTAAGGGTGATGCGGATCCAATAGATATTTGTGTATTAACGGAAAAGGAAATTTCTCACGGTGATATCCTGGCCCGGGTTCGGCCCATTGGTGGATTTAGAATGATTGATGGGAACGAATCAGATGATAAATTGGTAGCTGTATTGAATAATGATGCCGTTTACAGTGTATATAAAGATATTTCTGACTGCCCACCAATGGTAATTGACCGGCTAAAGCATTATTTTCTTACATATAAAGATTTACCTGGAAACCCACGGGATGTTGAAATTACAGATGTGTTTGGTAAAGAGGAAGCACATGAGATCATAACCCGGTCGATGGAGGATTACCAGCGTAAATTTGAAAAATTAGGAAATATCTTATCCTATGTATAGAAATTATTCCTTACTTACAAAATAAAAAGGGTATAACGGATTTTAAATCTCCATTATACCCTTTTTTATTTGCTAAAATATCGAATATTAATCTACAATCATTTTTTTGGTAATTGCTGATTCTCCTGCCCTTACTGTATAAAAGTAAATGCCAGGTGTAAGATTAGATCCATCAATGGTAATGGTATTCAATCCAGTCTTTCCCATGCCTGTATTGATAGAATAAACTTTTTGTCCCATCATGTTTACAACATCTAATGATAGCTCAGTAGCTTGCATTAAATTTACTTGTACAATTGAAGTAGATGTAAAAGGATTAGGAAAGTTTTGTGATACATCATAATCGAAGATTGGAATGTTATTTTCTTTTTCACCTACCCATACTTCATCTTTGTTGATGGTCATTACAGAAATGGAGTTTTCACCAAATGGGTCTTCATCACCCCTAACTGCAAGACCAGGCTCATTGTCATGCTGGTATAAGACGTAATAACTATCGTCAGAGACTTTGGCAATTGAAGGAAATACACACTCATCAAAGATATGAATTAACTCAGAAGTTAAATGCTGAAAGGGTCCCCAAAAGTCACCATTTGGAGAATATCTACTCCAAAGATGCCGGTAACTTTGTGCATCATTGTCATATCCTTCAGTTACGGATGAGTAAACCAAAAATATCTGGTTCATATCATCAATAAGAATTTGTGGCATACTTGAAAATCCCAGGTAATAAGTTCCCCAATCATCCAAGACATCCAGGGTATCGTTGCCATTTAAATCTTGTGACCAGCCAATTAGGCTATAATCATCTTCAAGCTCCGAACCAGCTTCGCCATAAGGATTCAAAGAATTCAGATCGTTTGAGAAATTGGGTCTGTCTTCGTTCCAGTATCCAATACCACCAACACCAGGAAACCAGAAAGTGCCAGCACCATCAGAATTTGCCCTGTTTATACCAAATACTATATGGACTTTATCTTCATTATCGAAGGCCAGGTGATGAGCTCCATCAGGACAATAAAATGTATCGGTTACTGCAGGTGTTTGCATGTTAAAGAACGGGTATGGACATTCCCAAACTACTGTTTTTGACCAGTTATCACCACCATCAGTTGATTTTAATAATACTAAATCTCTCCATGAATCACCTACAAGAATAGCAACATTATTCTCTCCATCGCTAACAATATCATACATATCGGCACTATAGCCATAATATTCATTGGCGGATATCCCATCAAGCACTACATTTTCAGGATCCCAAGTTACTCCTCCATCGGCTGATCTTGAATAAAGTAAGGCTCCATCCAGACCCTGATATAGGGAACCTGAATTGGCTATGGGCCATGTTATACAAATAGTATGTATCACTGAATTATTAAGGCCACCTGTAGTTGTACGATTCCATGAAATACTTTGTCCGTCAGGGCCTAAAAATTCTTCTTCCGACCAGTCTCCTGTTCCCTTTTCTTCCCTCAACAGATAATACAAGCTTCCAGCTCCAAAGTCGTGTGAAACAACTAATTCTCCATTTTCACCATAAGGTGAATAGGATGGCCATCCGGTACGCAGGCTTTCAATCCTGGATCCAGGATATGATCCCCACTGGGAACCATCATAATAATTGTAACCAGTTCCTCTATCACCAGAAAAACCAGGGAAATCCAATCCAAAAGTAAAAACACCTGCCATGCTTCCATCTGGGTATAAATGTAGCCGATCCATCGAGCTGGTATTGGTTTGAAGATCGTAATAGGTGTTTCCGATAATAGTTTCATCCACAAGAACATCACTTTTATAGGATGGGATGGTTTGAGATTTTGTTCCTATCTTTTGATGTTGAACTGGATTTTCCTTTTTAACAGCAAAATTTCTCATGTCCTTGTTTGGGATTACATGCTGTTGCGCGAACAGCGAAGTTGTATATCCCAGGATCATTGCAAATAGTAGTAGTTTTTTCATTGTCATGATTTTTAATGATTGATTTAAAGTTTAAAATGAATTAATATTTTATGTACACAAAATAAATAGACGATAAAGTTAGCCAAAATTACAAAAAAAACCATAAAAAATCAGCCAACGGTTAATCCAAATCAGTTAAAGGGAAATACAGAGCAAAAAAAAAGGTATATAAGGAGGTTTTTAACACTGTCCTTTATATACCCTTTTGTTTTAATGAAGTAAGATAACTATTCTACAATCATTTTCTTAGTTATAGCTGTTTCACCAGCCCTAACAGTGTAGAAATAAACACCAGTAGTTAGTTTTGAACCACCAATGGTCAATGTATTCATACCAGTTTGAGCAACACCTGCATCAACAGCATATACA
>DAOVYU010000124.1 GCA_030635465.1 Bacteroidales bacterium
AAAAGAATGTTTAGAGGAGGCTTATTTAAATGGTCCTTCCACAAAAGGTGCAAACAATGAGGGAATTCTTCCAAATGATGAAGAACTTCCTATCATTCTTGATAAAGTTTATCCGTGTCATGAAGTAGTTAAAATCGACTACTATCTTCCTGGATGTCCACCACGTGCAGATCTAATCTGGAATGCATTGGTGGCATTGGTAACAGGCGATGAGATGAAACTGCCTTACGAAGTTGTAAAATTTGATTAATCGTAAAGACTTAGAAAAATGGAACAGAAAATAACAATAGAACCTGTAACCAGAGTTGAAGGACACGGAAAGGTTACAATCCACATTGATGAAGAAGGTAATGTCTCTCAAAGCCGACTGCATATTGTTGAATTCAGGGGTTTTGAACGTTTTGTTCAGGGCCGCCCTTATTGGGAAGCACCAGTATTGGTTCAGCGTTTATGTGGTATTTGCCCGGTAAGCCATCACTTGGCTGCAGCAAAAGCATTGGATGTAATTGTTGGTGCCGGAACCGGAGACGGATTAACTCCCACAGGCGAAAAAATGAGAAGGTTAATGCATTATGGACAAATATTCCAGTCGCATGCATTGCACTTTTTCCATTTGGTATCTCCTGATTTATTATTTGGTGTTGATGCAGATCCAGCTATTCGTAATATAATTGGTGTAGCTAAAAAACATCCTGATCTTGCTGTTCAGGGTGTGATGATGCGTAAATATGGCCAGGAGATAATTAAAGCAACAGCTGGTAAAAAAATTCACGGTACCGGAGCTATTCCTGGAGGAATTAATAAGCATTTAACCCAGGAAGAAAAAGATAGCTTCCTGAACGGCCCTGATCCGCTGAATATTGATAAGATGATCTCATGGTCTATTGATGCTGTTAACTTTCTGAAGGCCTATCATAAAGAAAACAAAGAATTTATTGATGGTTTTGCAGCATTCCCTTCAAGCCATTTAAGTTTGGTAAGAAAAGATGGAGCTCTTGATCTTTATCATGGTGTTTTAAGAGCTGTGGATGCCAATGGTAAAAAAATCCTACATGATGTAGATTACCAGGATTACCTGAAGTATATAAATGAAGAAGTGAAAAACTGGAGTTACATGAAATTCCCATATCTTCTTGAATATGGTAAAAAAGATGGTTGGTATAGGGTTGGGCCATTGGCTCGTTTGAATACCTGCGACTTTATACCATCTCCACTTGCTCAGAAAGAATTTGAAGAGTTTAAGGCATATACAAAAGGTAAACCAAACAACATGTCTATGCATATGCACTGGGCCAGATTAATAGAGATACTGCATGCTGCTGAAATGATGAAAGAGTTACTAAATGATCCGGATCTGATGAAAGGTGATTTAGTTGTTAAAGGTAAAAAACAAAGCGAAGGAGTTGGTGTGATTGAAGCTCCTCGCGGAACCTTGTTTCATCATTATGGTATCAATGAGCATGATCAATTGACCATGGCTAATCTAATCGTTTCTACAACAAGCAATAATGAGCCAATGAATGTAGCTGTAAATCATGCTGCCAAACAATTCATGAACGGCCAAAAGAAAATTACCGAAGGAATGATGAATGCGGTTGAAGTTGCTATCAGAGCATATGATCCATGCTTAAGTTGTGCAACGCATGCTATGGGGCAAATGCCATTAGAAGTAGTGTTAGTAGATGAGAAAAATCAGATCATTGACCGTAAAAGACGATAAGTGTAGTGTCAAAATATAAAATTCTAATCTATGGATATGGAAATCCAGGTCGTCAGGATGACGGCCTGGGGAATCAATTCGTAGAATTGTTTGAAGATTGGGTAAAAGAACAAAAATTGGAGGGTTTTGAATTTGATAGTAATTACCAACTAAATATTGAAGATGCTGCTGCTGTTGCAGATAAAGACCTGGTAATTTTTATTGATGCATCAATAGAGGATATTGAGAACTTTATATTAACACCGGTAGATGCTTCAACAAAAGTTGCTTTTACAACTCATGCAGCATCTCCAGGTTACATTATGGGGCTTTCAAAAAAAATATATAATAAGTTCCCTCCTACATACCTTCTCCATATAAAAGGATATGAATGGGACTTTAAAGAGGGATTAACCAAAAAAGCAAAACAAAATTTGGAAGACTCGTTGAAAACGATGAAAGAAAAATTGATGAACCCATCTGAATTGATTCATTCTTTCGAAGAATTTGATATATCAATCGAGTAAAATATTAATCTAAATAAATTATCATGGACCTATCAACAGAATACATGGGATTAAAGCTGAAAAATCCCATCATTGTCAGTAGTTCTAAATTGACTGGTGATATTAAAAACATTAAAAAATGTGCGGATCAGGGAGCAGGTGCTATAGTTATAAAATCATTGTTTGAAGAGCAATTGATCGCTGACTCCAATGCTTTAATGGATCAGGATATTAAATATTTCTGGTTTCCAGAAGCTATTGAGCATATCAATAAACATTCGAAGGAATTTGGTTTAAAACAAGTACTTAGTTTAATAAAAAGTGCTAAGAGTTATGCAGATATTCCTATTATAGCCAGTATCAACTGTATTTCTGCTCATGAATGGCCACAATTTGCAAAAATATTGGAAGAAGCTGGTGCAGATGCTATTGAGTTAAATATTGCCATATTCCCATTTGATAAGTACATGGCTTGTGCTGATATCGCTGATAAATATATAGAGATTATTGATAAAGTCAAGGCCCATGTTAATATCCCTGTTTCGGTAAAAATGGGAAGCTATTTCACAAATCTTATTCAAATAACCAATAGGTTAGATGAAACTGGTGTTGATGGAATGGTATTGTTTAACAGGTATTATCGCCCTGATATTGATATTGAAACTGAAACCATCGTTCGCGACAATATTCTTAGCAGCCCATTGGAAGTAACCAAGTCACTTCGGTGGATTGCTTTATTATCTCCCTTATTGAAATGTGATTTAGCAGCTGGTACAGGTATTCATGATTACTCAGGGGTGGTAAAACAATTGCTTGCTGGTGCATCAGCAACTCAAATTTGCTCAACACTTTTTAACAATGGTATAAGTTATATTGATACCATTTTATTTGACTTACAAAAATGGATGGAAAAACATCATTATGAATCTATTTCTGAGTTTAAAGGTAAAGTTGCAAATAAAGAGGGCAGTTCACAGAAATTTGAACGGATGCAGTTCCTGAAAAAGGAGATTTAATAATTTATCCCAAAGAATAAGAAACCCGGTTAATTGGCCGGGTTTTCTATTTTAACGCTACTAGATTATCGATCAAGCCATTCTCTCCTATTCGATAACCCTTTGAGTTTACTCCATCTTTTATAATATTTTTTCCTTCACAAGCTGTTAATCCCTGCCATTTACAATTGATTATTATACAATGGCTCAATCCATTAATTTGAATCCCCCAACATTCATACATCGATAATTTACTGGTATCAACGCTTTTCATAACATTCATTAAGATTAAATATAAATCAGCTTCAAATGTATAAATATTACATGTAAGCATGATCAATATTTTAAAATTGTTTTCAAAATTGAGCAAACTGAAGGTGTGATTTTGTATATTTACAACCTTATTAGAAAAGATTAAAATGAAGGTACTTTTTAATAGCAAATTTTTAAATCATAATGTTGATAGTGATGCAGAAGGGGCTTACCGTATTGAGCAATTTCCAAAAAAATATAAGGACAGGGATCGGAATGGTGAAGAATATATTACATTGGTTCATTCTGAAAATTATAAACAACTAATTAAGGAAGGCTGTATAAATAGTGAAATACTTGCTGAAGTTCAACTTAATCCTGCAAGTTATGAAGCTGCTATTTCTGCTGTGGGTTTGGCAGTTCAGGCTTCAGAATACAATGATTTTGCCGTTATCCGGCCTCCGGGTCACCATTCAGGTCGTGAAAGATCTGCTGGATTCTGTCTTTTTAATAATATTGCCATAGCTGCACAAAAATTAGTAAACGAAGGCAAACGGGTTTTTATATTTGATATTGACGGCCATCACGGTGATGGAACACAAGCTATATTTTATAATTCTGATCAAGTATATTACTTTTCTATTCACCAGGCCTATGCCTATCCATTTACCGGATTTTCCAATGAAACAGGAGAAGGAAAAGGTGAAGGTTATACAACAAATATTCCTTTGATTGCAGGAGCGGGCGATAAGGATTTTATGAAAGCCATCGACCAGGCCATTGCTGAAGCAAAAAAATTTGAAGCTGATGTGATTGCTGTTTCAGCTGGTTTTGATGCCTATGAAAAAGACAGGTTACTGGGGTTAAAATATTCAATGAAGTCATACTATGAATGCGCCTTTAAGCTAAGAAGATCTTTCCGTAATATTTTTGCAGTATTAGAAGGTGGTTATCATCTTGAGATTATGGATTGTGTAGAAATTTTTATCGAAGGTATTAAAGTTGGGGCACGTCCACCGAAGGATCGTTTTGATCATTCCATGTCATTGGGGTAGCAAATTAGAAATAGTATTAATAATGGTTAAACTAGCTCTTATTTCTTTCACAATATTAATTATAAATATGCCCTTTGGATACTGGCGGGCTAATGTAAAAAAGTATTCCTTACAATGGATAATTGCGATTCACATTCCGGTACTGATTGGTATTATTGAAAGAATTGTCAGTCACCTGGAGTTTTCCTGGACAACCTTACCTGTATTTATTTTAGTATTTTTTATAGGACAATTCCTTGGAGGTAAACTTTATCACTTTATGAAAGATATTAAGCATTTCAATGTTTCATCTTGCTTTGTAATGGATTGTTTGAGGAATTGCCATTGAAAAGGATTTACATCAGTACTTTAGTAATTTATATACTTTGTTATCGTTGCTGGAATGTATTCTGCAAAAATACAGACCAGTCTGAACAGCTTCTAAATCAAATTTGACTTTGTTTCCAGAAGTGGATATTTTATAAATTTCTTTACCATTGATATCCGATATTTCAATAAGTATATTATCTTCTTTTGGATTTTGGATAGTTATAAAACCTTTAAATGGATTTGGTCCAACTATAATATTGTCAAAGAGGATATCAGAAAAGCCACTATTATCTATAATATTAACATTAATCGTATCAAAATATGTACAACTATCCTCTGTGACAATTACATTATAAATCCAATCACCAGCACCCAATTCAGAACAATTTACTGTAACGAATT